>NZ_WFLL01000026.1:0-90683 GCF_009208755.1 Janthinobacterium sp. FT14W
TTGCCCAGGATGGTCGTGCCGTCATTGCCCAGCACGCGGTTCAGGGCCACCGCGTTGCTGTTGGGCTGCTGGAACTGCACCGATTCGCCCTTGCCGATATTAAAACTGGCCCAGTTGATGACGGCGTGTTGGCTGCCCTGCTGGATCACGGTATTGCCCGGCGCACCGTTGATCGACGCCTGCCCCGCCACCACCGTGCCGCCCGCCGGCCCCGCCAGGGCCAGGGAGCCATACCCGAGCATCAGCGCCGCCGCCATGCTGGTCAGGGCGAAATGCGCGCCGCCCCCGCTGCTGCCCGG
The DNA here is from genome assembly GCF_009208755.1 of Janthinobacterium sp. FT14W. Classification (NCBI taxonomy): domain Bacteria; kingdom Pseudomonadati; phylum Pseudomonadota; class Betaproteobacteria; order Burkholderiales; family Oxalobacteraceae; genus Janthinobacterium; species Janthinobacterium sp. FT14W. The sequence continues at coordinate 300 of NZ_WFLL01000026.1, forward strand.
CATCGAGCGCTTGCCGGCGGATTTGACGTTTTCGGAAACGGCGGCGTAAGCGCCGGTGGCCTGGTTCCAGATGGAGCGGTAGATGCGGTTCATGGCTGTGTCCTGGTAATCTTGATTTAATTTATTTTCAATATCTAAAAAACCGTAGCGAGCGGATGTGAGTTGCGGCTGAGAAGCGCAGCTGTGCGCACGCACAGTGAGCATCGCCAGCTGCAAATCGCGACGCGCAGCAGGTTTTTAAAAGTACTTGACGGCTTGCAGCCAGAAGCGGCCCGCCGCATCCGGTGCCGAGGTCGCCTTGGCATTGCCCAGCTTGTGCGCGTAATACGCCTTCAGCACGAGCGCGTTGGCGCCCGTCCACGTCGCGCCCACGCCGGCGCCGCTCAGGGTGCGGCGGTTGTCGCCGGCGCTCCAGGCATCGCGGTTCAGCTTGACGGTGCCCGTGTCGGCAAACGCCAGCACCTGCAACTGGCCGGGAAAGGCCGTGAACGCCGTCACGTTCTGGCGCAGTTCCACATTCAGCACATAACCCTGGTCGCCATACGCCTCGCCGCCCGGATAGGCGCGCACGCCGCCCACGCCGCCGATGCCCATCTTTTCCGACACATCGAGGTTTTTCGACGCGGCCTGGCCGCTGATAGTGCCGAACAGGCTCGTCTCGCCGCCCAGGCTTTGCACGCGCGCGCCATTGAAGGCCAGCTTGTTGAAGTGGCCGTTGCTCTTCACCGTCAACTGGTCGATCAGCAGCGCTACCGGTGTCCCGATATCGATCTTGCCCGTGGTGTACGTGACGGAATACGTGCTGGCGCCACCGCCGCCCCAGCCATCCTTGCTGTCGCCATTCAGGTTCAGCATCCACACCCTGGCCTTCTTGTCGTTGACGCTGCCCGTCGATTCCGTGCGGTCCTGGAAGGTCTTGTCGTCATAGCTCACTTGCGCATACAGGTTGTTGCTGCGCGAGCGGACCAGCGGATAACTGCCGTAGGCGCTGGCGATCTTCGCCGTACCCTTGGCGTCGAGCACGGCGAATTCCTTGCCCAGCTTGTAGTCCATATACGTGTAGGCGCCGCCCAGGCGCAGCAAGCCGGCCTGCCCCTGGTAGGCCAGGCGGCCATAGTTCAAGCCGTCGGCCGAGGTGAACGCGCGCACGGTGGCCACGTCGCCGATGCCGGCCAGTTCGTTGATGTTCAGGGTGGCGCCGATGCGGTTGCGGCCCGTGTAGCGGTTGCCCTGGTTGTCCAGGTCGATGCTGCCGCTGAACCGCGATCCCGGCTGCACGTCGACGATCAGGTCGGACGCGCCCAAGGACGCCCCCGGCGCCAGCGTGGAGCTGACCTGCACGCCCGGCAAGTCCGACAGCAGCAGCAAGCGGCGTTCCAGCGGCGCCGTGGCGATCACCTGCCCGTCCAGGCCCGCCAGCACGGTGCCGGCCAGGCCGTCGGACAGATTGCTCTGGTTGCGCAGTTGTACCCGGCCATACTGGCCTGGCAAGACGCTGATCGTGACGACGCCATCCTGGATATCTTGCGCGGGCAAATAGGCCTGCGCGAGGAAATAGCCGCGGTTCTGGTAATAGCTGGCAATCTTGGACGCCATGGCGCGCAGCTCGCCCAGGGTCAGTTCGCTGCCGGGAGCAAATCCCGAGGCGGCCAGCAGTTCGCTCTCGGCGAAGACTGGCGGTGCCGTGATCTGCAGGCGCTGCACCGTGATGCGCGTGGTGTCGCCCACCGTGGTGGCGGGCACATTGCCCTGCTGGACACGGATGGCGGGCGGCGCTTTCGGCAACGGCGGTGCGGCGGGAATCTGCTGCAGCTGGCTGCCGGCACCGGGAGGATCGACGGCCCAGGCGGTCTGTATCAGCGCCAGCAAGGGCAGCAGGGTCAGGGGAAATAGTTTACAACGCAAGATAAGCCTCTCGGTCGCCGCTGTCGGCATGACGAACATGAATAAAGAAAAAAGCATGCGGTGCCGGCAGCGGCCGCCATGCCTCAGTCGCAGGCTGCCATGGGACGCTGCACTGCGTGGCGGATAAGGCACTTTGCTGCCGCGCTGGACCCGCGCTGCCATTACGGAAAGCCAAATAAAATTTCTTTGTGGGAATGTAACAAGAATGGGAAATTTATAACGGAGCAAATCTGAGCGATTCCCGACAAATCCAGTCGGGATTAAACGCTTGCGGCGGCGTGAGGAGGGCGGAGGGATGGCTTTGAAAGAACGCGGCGGGCGCCACGCAAAACACAAGGCAAAAAAAAGCCCGCTACGGGAGCGGGCTGAATCTATTTTCTTGGAGGAGAATAGAGGAGACGGATGAATTATGCTGCATCGCGGCATATCAATCCAATTGATTGTTGAAATGATAGAGATACACAAAACAGATAACTGACGGGGCGAAAAAAAACCGGTTCCGCGAGGAACCGGTTTTTTACGGTACAAGCACGTTTACTTCGCTGCCGTCACCGGCGTTGCCTTGGTATCCGCGCCATATGGCAAGACCTTGGACGCCATGCGGGTATCGGCCTTGATCAGCGCCACTTCGTCGGCCAGGATGCGCGCCGCTTCGTTCAGCAGCACGTCCTTGGCGCTCTTGGCGGCCGTTTCGGCGTCCAGTTCCGCGCTCAGGGCCCGCTCGTCGCCCTGCAAGCCGTCGTCGGTGCGCAAGGCGCCCTTCACGGCGGCGATCTGCTTGGCCGTCTTGCTGGCCGCTTTCGCGCCTTTCAGCACATCTTTCGGATCGGGAATCACCACCAGGTCGTCGGACGGATTCGAAATCTGCGCGATCAGGCGTTTTTCACGGGCCTTGGCGCGCGCTTCCTGGGCATCGCGTTCCTTGCGGCGCACGGTTTCATTGAGCGATATCTGGTTTTCCTTGCGCTGCTTGACGACCAGGGCTATGTCATCGAGCAAGTACTGGAAATCCTTGTCCTTGGCCACGCGCGCTTCATGCTTCTTGTCCAGCAGCGGCACGATCTCCTTCAGGTCGCCCGTCGGCATGTATTGCGCCGGCTTGATGGCCACCCATGGCAAGGCATTGTCATAGCTCGATTCGCCGAAGTTTTCCGTGTCCGACATGGCTGGCAGCTTGATGTCGGGCGTGACGCCGCGCAGCTGCGTGGTGCCGCCATTGATGCGGAAGAACTGGGCGATGGTCATTTTCAGCTCGCCGAAACGGGCTTTCTCGCTGCCGCCGAAACGGTCGAGGTTGAACAGGGTCTGCACCGTGCCCTTGCCGAAGCTGCCTTCGCCGATGATCACGCCACGGCCGTAATCCTGCACGGCGGCGGCGAAAATCTCGGAAGCGGAGGCGGAGCCGCGGTTGATCAGCACGCCCATCGGGCCGTCCCAGGCCAGGCCCGCGTTCGTGTCGCTTTCCACGTCGACCTTGCCTTCGGCATTGCGCTGCATCACGACAGGGCCCTTGTCGATGAACAGGCCCGTCAGTTCGACGGCTTCGTTCAGCGAACCGCCGCCGTTGTTGCGCAAGTCGATGAGGACGTTGTCGACCTTGTCCTTCTTCAACTCGCCCAGCAAGCGGCTGACGTCGCGCGTGGCGCTCTTGAAGTCCTTGTCGCCGCGGCGGCGCGCTTCGAAGTCCTGGTAGAAGGTCGGCAGGGAAATGACGCCGATGCGGCGCTTGACGCCGTTGTCGCGCACTTCGATGACGGATTTCTTCGCCGCCTGCTCTTCCATGCTGATTTTCTTGCGCACCAGCGGCACGATCACGTGCTTGGCGTCGGGGCCGGCATCGGCCGGCAGGATGTCGAGGCGCACGGTGGAATCCTTGGCGCCGCGGATCAGCTGCACCACGTCGTCGATGCGCATGCCCAGCACTTCGGTGATGGGGCCGCTTTCGCCCTGCCCCACGCCGACGATGCGGTCGCCCACTTTCAGCTTGCCCGACAAGCCGGCCGGGCTGCCCGGCACCACTTCGCGCACCACCGTGTATTCGTCGCGCGTCTGCAGCACGGCGCCGATGCCCTCGAGCGACAAGCGCATGGCGATGTCGAAGTTATCCGAGGCGCGGGGGCCCAGGTAATTGGTGTGCGGTTCGATCGACATGGCGTAGGCGTTCATGAAGATCTGGAACACGTCTTCGCTGTTGAGCTTGCGCGAACGGGTCGTGTAGCCTTCATAGCGCTTGTCCAGGGTCTCGCGGATGGCCTTGTCTTCCTTGCCCGCCAGTTTCAGGCGCAGCCAGTCGTTCTTGACGCGCTTGCGCCACAGGTCGCGCACTTCCTCGTCGTTCTTCGGCCAGGCGGCCTTTTCGCGGTCGATCTGGTAGCTCTCGTCGGCCGTGAAGTCGAACTTGGTTTTCAGCAGCTCACGCGCATACGCCATGCGCTCGTCGAAACGCTGCTGGTACAGGTTGTAGATGGCAAACGGCGCCGTCAGGTCTTCATTGATGATGGCGTCATCGAGCTTGGTGCGCAGCGGCGCGAAACGGTCGATGTCGGCCTGCACGAAGAACAGTTTTTCCGCGTCCAGGGACTTGAAATAACGGTCGAAGATTTTCTCCGACATGGCGTCGTCGAGCGGCATGGCCTTGTAATGGACGCGCGTCAAGACGCGCGATGCCCACAAGGCGGCCTGCGTTTGCTGGGCCAGCGGCTTCATGGGGGGCGGAGGAGCGGCGCTCTTGTCCGTCTGGGCTGCGCCAGCGTGGGCTGACAGTGCAAGCACCAGGGTGACCAGCATCATTTGCTTCTTCATCGGCTTCTCCGAAAATTAGTTAAATCAATTCCAGGCGGCGCAGCTGCTCATGCGCCAGCCAGCAAGACAGTAAGGGGAATACACGACTGGTCTGCATATTATTCTACAGGATACGGCCTGGCAGTCTCCCATGGAATATCAGTTTCTTCCCGGAAGCTTAAACGCGGATTAAAGGCGGCGTCTCATTCATTACAAAGTGAAACATTCGTGAGGATATGCATCGCCGCCAGCCTTCACAAATCGCAATACATCCATGCAAATCCGAAAAGTCAATGGGTCATTTTTGCAATGCTTGATCCAGGTGATGTTTTTATGCGAAAAAAAATGATTCTTGTGGGAAACACTTAGTAACAAAACGCAAGCGACATGCTATCATCGCGCCCTGAAATCCAGCTTGCCTGTGCGCGGCTCCCACGCCCGCACGCCTCCGTTTCAAGCGCATTCCCCACCAGATCCCCTCCCCGCGTGTCATGTCATGACCAGGAATGGCCGAGCTGATTACCATTTGCCAGACTCACACTATGCCTACAATTTCCTTCTCCCTCCGCCACTGTAGTGTCGGCGGCAAGATTACCGTCTTCACGTTTGCGCTGGTCAGCCTGATCCTGGCCAGCCTGACTGCACTGATGAGTATCAACACGTCCCGCGTGCTGGAACAGCGCGCCGAAGCGGCCGTCACCAGCGAACTCAATAGCGTCATGACGACCACGGAAGTATTCCATACGGCCATGGTCAACGAGGCGGCCAGCTTTGCCCGCCTGTTCGCGGCCGAATTTCCCGGCCCGTTCACGGTCGACACGGGCACCATGGTGGCCGTGGCCGGCAAGGCCACGCCCGCCCTGGCCAACGGCGGCAAGGTGCTCAACCTCGACACGGCCCTGGTCGACCGCTACACGGCGCAGACGGGCGTGATCGCCACCATCTTTGCCGCCAACGGCGATGAATTCGTGCGTATCAGCACCTCGCTGAAGAAGCAGGATGGCGAACGGGCCGTCGGCACCCAGCTCGATCACAACCACCCCAGCTACGCGCCGCTGCGCGCGGGCCAGCGCTTCGTCGGCATGGCCACCTTGTTCGGCAAGCAATACATCACCCAGTACGACCCCGTGCGCGATGCGGGCGGCAAGGTGGTGGGCGTGCTGTTCATCGGCCTCGATATCAGCAAGAATCTGACCATGCTGAAAGACAAGATCCGCCAGGTCAAGATCGGCCAGACGGGCTACATCTATATCCTCGACACGGCGCCCGGCGCCAATTACGGCCACATGGTGCTGCACCCGAACAGCGAAGGCAAGAGCGCGCTCGACTTCAAGGCCAGCGACGGCCGCCCCTTCATCCAGGAGATGCTGGCGCAAAAGGACGGCGCCATGCGCTACACGTGGATGGCGCCCGGCGAAACGGCTGCCCTCGCGCGCGAAAAGCAGCTGTACTACCGTCAATTCAAGGATTGGCAATGGATCATCGCGGGCGGCACCTTCACGGACGAGATCACCGTGGAAGCGCGCCAGCTGCGCAACCAGCTGGCCATTTCCGGCTTCGTCGCCCTGCTCGTCTTCACCCTGCTGCTGTACTGGCTGGTGCGCGCGCTCGTGTCGCGCCCGCTGGCCGCGGCCGAAACGGCCGCCGCGCAAATTGCCGCCGGCGACCTGACCGTGCACCTGGATACGAACAGCCACGACGAGATCGGCCGCCTGCTGCGCGCCATGAACCGCATCAGCGACAACCTGTCGCAAGTGGTCAGCAACGTGCGCGGCAGCGCCGGGCAGATCGCCACGGCGTCCGGTGAGATTGCCAGCGGCAACCTGGATCTGTCGAGCCGCACGGAACAGCAAGCCAGTTCGCTGGAGGAGACGGCCGCCTCGATGGAAGAATTGAGCTCGACCGTCAGGCAGAACGTGGAGCACGCGCAGCAGGCAAGCCGCCTGGCGCACGCCTCGTCCGGCCTGGCGGCCGAAGGCGGCGCGGCCGTGGCGCAGGTGGCCAGCACCATGGACGCCATCCGCAGCTCGTCGGGCAAGATCGCCGACATCATCGGCGTGATCGACGGCATCGCCTTCCAGACGAATATCCTGGCCTTGAACGCGGCCGTGGAAGCGGCGCGCGCCGGCGAGCAGGGACGGGGCTTTGCCGTCGTCGCCACCGAGGTGCGCACCCTGGCGCAGCGCTCGACGGCCGCGGCGAAAGACATCAAGAATCTGATCCAGGCATCGGCCGGCACGGTGGACCTGGGCCACGCGCAAGTGAGCCAGGCCAGCGCCACCATGGATATCGTGGTGTCCAGCGTGCAGCAAGTGAGCAGCATCATGGCCGAGATCGCACAAGCCAGCGAAGAGCAGCGCAGCGGCATCGAGCAAGTCAACCAGGCCATCGCCCAGATGGACCAGGTGACCCAGCAGAACGCGGCCCTGGTGGAAGAAGCGGCCGCGGCCGCCGACGCCCTGCAGGAGCAGGCGCAAGAGCTGAACCAGGTGGTGGGTGTATTCAAGCTGTAAGCGGCGGCGGGATGCTAAGATGGCGCAGACCACAGCGCCAGGAGACCCGATGCACAACGACTATGTTTTGATAGCCCGGCTGATGATACCCACGGATGCGCACGTCATCCGCGGCTGCCTGGCAGCGGCCGGTATCGACGTCATCCTCACGGATGACCAGCACATGCAGGCCAATTTGCTGCTGGCACCCGCCATCGGCGGCGCGCGCGTCATGGTGCGGGAGAAAGACTTACCGCGTGCCAATGAAATCCTCGCCGCCTTCGAACGGGGCGACCTGGCGCTGGCCGATGATGCCGACGTGGGCGCGCCGGCGGCCGAGTAGGCTCAGGCGTAGAAGCAGCGCCCGCACGCCTGGCGGTAACTCTCGTTGCCGCCAATACTGATCTGCTCACCTTCCTTGATGCGGCGGCCCTGCTCGTCCACGCGGATGTTCATCGTGGCCTTCTTGCCGCAAGTACAGATATTCTTCAATTCCTCGATATCGTCGGCCAGCGCCAGCAGATAGGCCGAGCCGGGGAACGGCTCGCCCTTGAAATCCGTGCGCAAGCCGTAGCAGATGACGGGCACGCCCTTCACTTGCGCCAGCTGGTGCAGCTGCTGCACTTGTGCCGTGCTGAGAAACTGCGCTTCGTCCACCAGCAAACAAGCCACCTGGGGAATAGCGTCCAGGAAATTTGTGTCGGCATGGAAGATATCGACCTGGCGCTGCGGCCCCAGGCGCGAAGTGACCCTGCCCACGCCGTAGCGGCTGTCGATGGCCGCCGTGTACAGGCGCACCTGCTGGCCCTGCTCTTCATAGTTGTGCGCGACCTGCAACAAGGCCGTCGACTTGCCCGCGTTCATTGCGGAATACCGGAAATAAAGTTTTGCCACTGCCGCCTGTCCTGTTCGTCTGGATTTTCAGGATACTGTTTAGCACCTTTTCGAGGCGTGATTATAAATCGCAATGGCGGGCTTGCGGCAGCTTAATACGGGCGCCATTGCCGAGGCAAGGCGCCTGAAAACGGTGCATACTGCGATGGTTCACATTCCCGGGCATATGCGAAAGCCGCATATGCAAGCATTAAAACATTCGTTCGCAGGCCATGTCCGCAAGCCTACACTCCGCCCTTTTGCACGGAAAGCGGCTCGGGACACAATCCGGAGCGGCTGTTTCGCTGACAGGAGCCACCATGAATGACCGAATGCCAACCCCACCCTCGCCGCCGGCGCTATACAAGCTGATCGGCAATACCCCGCTGGTCGAAGTGACCAGGCTCGACACGGGCCTGTGCCGGCTGTTCCTGAAACTGGAATCGCAGAATCCCGGCGGTTCCATCAAGGACCGCATCGGCCTGTCCATCATCGAAGCGGCCGAAGCCGACGGCCGTTTGCAGCCGGGCGGCACCATCATCGAAGCCACGGCCGGCAATACGGGCATCGGCCTGGCCCTCGTTGGCCGCATCAAGGGCTACCGCGTGATCCTGGTGGTGCCCGACAAGATGTCGACGGAAAAAGTGCTGCACCTGAAAGCCCTGGGCGCGGAAGTGCACACCACGCGCTCGGACGTGGGCAAGGGTCATCCCGAGTACTACCAGGATTACGCGGCGCGCCTGGCGCGCGAACTGCCGGGCGCCTTCTTTGCCGACCAGTTCAACAATCCCGCCAATCCGCTGGCCCACGAAACGACGACGGCTCCCGAAATCTGGGAGCAAAGCGGGCATGACGTGGACGCCATCGTCGTCGGCGTGGGCTCGTCCGGCACCCTGACGGGCCTGACGCGCTACTTCCGCAAGGTGCAGCCGAAGCTGGAATTCGTGCTGGCCGACCCGCAAGGCTCCATCCTCACCGAATACATCGAATCGGGCAAGGTCTCGGACACCAGCGGTTCGTGGGCCGTGGAAGGCATCGGCGAAGACTTCATTCCCTCCATCGCCGACATGGACAGCGTGCGCCGCGCCTACACCATCAGCGACCAGGAAAGCTTTGATTCCGCGCGCGCCCTGCTGCTGGCCGAAGGCATCCTGGGCGGCTCGTCCACGGGCACCCTGCTGGCCGCCGCCCTCAAGTACTGCCGCGAACAGACGACCCCGAAGCGCGTCGTCACCTTCGTGTGCGACACGGGCACGCGCTACCTGTCGAAGGTCTACAACGATGGCTGGATGCGCGACCAGGGTTTATTGCAGCGCGCGCCGTCCGGCGACTTGCGCGACCTGATCGGCCGCCGCTACGACGAGGGCGACGTGGTCAGCGTGGCGCCGGGCGACACCCTGCTCACCGCCTTCAACCGCATGCGCGCCAGCGACCTGGCGCAGCTGCCCGTCATCGATGGCGGCCAGCTGGTGGGCATCCTCGACGAATCGGACCTGCTGCTGCACGTCTCCGGCGACGCCGCCCATTTCGCGTCGCTGGTGGGCGCCACCATGACGACACAGATCGAAACGCTGGCGCCGTCAAGCGGCTTGCCCGCCCTGCGCGCCACCCTGGACCGGGGCCTGACGGCCGTCGTCGCCGACGATAGCGCCTTCTATGGCCTGATCACCCGCTTCGACCTTCTCAACCACTTACGCAGGACACTATCTTGAGCCAGCAAACACCCCGCAAGAGCCGCCTCGCCACCCGCGTCATCCACGCCGGCCAGTCGCCCGACCCGTCGACGGGCGCCATCATGCCGCCCATTTACGCCACCTCCACCTTCGTGCAGGACAGTCCCGGCGTGCACAAGGGACTCGATTATGGCCGCTCGCACAATCCCACGCGCTGGGCACTCGAACGCTGCGTGGCCGACCTGGAAGGCGGCAGCGCCGCGTTCGCGTTCGCCTCGGGCCTGGCCGCCATCTCGTCCGTGCTGGAATTGCTGGCCGCCGGCAGCCATATCGTGGCCGGCGACGACATGTACGGCGGCACCTACCGTTTGTTTGAGCGCGTGCGCCGCCGCTCGGCCGGCCACCAGTTCACGTACGTGGACCTGACCAATCCCGAAAACCTGCTGGCCGCGCTGCGCCCGGAAACGAAAATGGTGTGGGTGGAAACGCCCACCAACCCCATGCTGAAACTGGCGGACCTGCGGGCGATTGCCGACATCTGCCGCGAGCGGGGCATCATCGCCGTGGCCGACAACACGTTTGCCAGTCCGCTGGTGCAGCGCCCCCTGGAACACGGCTTCGACATCGTCGTGCATTCGACCACCAAGTATCTGAACGGCCATTCGGACATCATCGGCGGCATCGCCATCGCGGGCGCGGAAGAACGCCAGGCGGAATGGCGCGAGCAGCTGGGCTTTTTGCAAAACTCCGTGGGCGCGATTGCGGGGCCGTTCGACAGCTTCCTGGCCCTGCGCGGCGTGAAGACCCTGGCCATCCGCATGCAGCGCCATTGCGAAAGCGCCCTGGCGCTGGCGCAGTGGCTGGAGCAGCAAAAGGAAGTGCGCAAGGTGTTCTATCCGGGCCTGGCATCGCACCCGCAGCATGCGCTGGCGCAGCGCCAGATGGACGGCTTCGGCGGCATCATCTCCGTCGACCTCGATACGGACCTGGCGGGCGCGCGCCGCTTCCTCGAGCGCTGCGAAGTGTTCGCCCTGGCCGAAAGCCTGGGCGGCGTGGAAAGCCTGATCGAGCACCCGGCCCTGATGACGCATGCCAGCATCCCGGCGGAACAGCGGGCAAGGCTGGGCATCGGCGACGGCTTGATCCGCCTGTCCGTGGGCATCGAGGATATCGAGGATCTGCGCCACGACCTGCGCACGGCGCTGGACGCGATCTGATATTTCAAATCACCCCAAGACCAGAACGACCGGGGTCGTACCCTGAGGGTACGCCCCCGGCTCTTGCTGCGGGTTTCCTTATTCCCCCGGCCGGTACCTGCGTTCCAGGTGCCGGGCCAGGTCCTCGGGATAGAACAGCACCTCCTTGAACTCGCCGCGCGCATACATGGCCGCCTGGTCCCTGAAATGCGGGGAGCGCGGGTCGCCGCTCTGGCCGCCGGCGAGAATGCTTTTCGCCTTGATGCGGGGGCCGAATTCCACGGCCGCCACAAAGCTGTTGCCACGTTCGCCGTAGATCCTGCGCGTGGTGCTCTTGCTGCTCTGGCCGTACGCGGCCAGCGCGCCCCAGTTGCCCGACGCATACGGCACGGGCAGGCTGGCTTGCGCATCGTCGAACGGCTGCACGATGTCGCCCGTCAGGCGCTGAAAGCGGTTGATCTCGCCCCACGGGGTTTGCCAGTTGCCGAAATCGCGCTGCAGCTTGGCCGCGGCACTGGCCAGGGCTTCCAGCCGCTGCGCCGCGCCGACCTTGTCCGTGGCCATGAAGTCGACCACGGGCACGCCCAGTTCCCTCGCCTGCTTGCCCGTCAGTTCGGCCAGCTCCTGGCCCCAGAACACGGCCAGCGAGGTGGCCGTGGAATCGAGCGCATAGCGCCAGTCCCAGGCCCGCAGCAGCGCGATCTTGCCGGCCAGCGCCAGCTGTTGCGCGCCGCCGGCCGGTAGCGCATCGTATGCAGCGAACAGCGGCGGCAGCAGGGATTCAAAGGCCGTCAGTTCGCTGTCGTAGGAAGCGGCGATCAGGCTGTCCAGGGTAAATCCGCTCTTGTTCCGGAAGACCTTGACGGCGTGCAGGCCGCGCGCGTTTTCGCCATACACGGACATGTAGGCGGGATAGTCGCTCTGGCGCGGGCTGTTGGCGCCGGCCGCCGAATACGGCCAGTTGTTCGTGTTCTGTATCCAGCCATTCTTCGGATTGAACAGGGTGATGGTTTGCGCCACCGTGTGCAGTCCCTGCCACTCGGTGGCCGGGTCGCTGCCGTCGACGGGCTGCTTCCAGTTGAAGCGCGGGTCGCGCACGGGGATGAAATTGCCGTGAAAATAGGCGATGTTGCCATCCGCATCCGCATACACCGTGTTGTTCGACGAATTCGTGCGCAGTTCCATCGTCTTGTAGAACGCCGCATAGTCGCGCGCCTTGGTGCGCGAGTACGATTGCGTGAGCGCCTTCAAGGGCTCGTTCATCAGCCGCACGGCCACCCATTTGCCGTCCTGCGCGCGCACGATGGGACCGTGGTGGCTGTAATAGACGGTGACGGTTTTCGACCCCATGGCGCCATCGGCCAGTTTATATGGCAAGGTGATGGGCACGGCTTTCAAGGGGCGCAAGCCGCCGTCATAGCGGTAGAACCAGGCGCCGTCCTTGTCGACGATGCTTTCCAGGTATTCGTCGATGACGTCGCCGCCGCCCGAGGTATGCATCCAGCCGAGGCGCTCATTGAAACCCTGGTAGACGAAGAACTGGCCCCAGGTGACGGCACCATACGCGTTCAAGCCTTCGCTGCTGCTCATGTGCACTTCGGGACGGAAGTAGAACGAGGTGTGCGGGTTGATCATCAGCAGCGCGTGGCCATTTTTGGTGATGGCGGGCGCGATGGCGAAGCCGTTCGAGCCGCTCGGCTCAGGGTCCAGGCCCGACGCCAACCCGGTTTCCGCGCTGGCCAGCGCCACGGCGGCAGGACTGGCCTGCTGGCCGTAAAACGCCTCGAGCTGCGCCAGGCTGACCGATTCGATGTCGCCGCCGATGCTGCCTTCGCTGAAGCTCAAGGCCATCCACGGCTCGAAATGGGCGATCAGCCGCGGCTTCGCCTGCGGGTGCGTGGCCAGGTAGAAGTTCAGCCCATCGGCAAACGCATCCATCAACTTGCGCAGCCACGGCGGGCTGGCGCGGTACTGCGCTTGCAGCTCCTGCGGATCGATGAAGAGCTTCATGCGCAGGTCGCGGTACAGCTCCCGTTCGCCCTCCACTTCCGCCAGGCGCCCCATGGCGTTGATGTAATTGAGTTCGACCCTCGGGAAATCGTCCTCGGCCTGCGCATACATCAGGCCAAACACGGCATCGGCATCGCTCTTGCCCGTCACATGGGGGATGCCCCAGGTGTCGCGCGCGATGCTGACATTGGCGGCCTGCGCCTGCCAGCGGGCCATGTCGGCGGCAGCAAGGGCGCTGGAAGCGGCGGGCGCGGCCAGCGCGGGAATACTGGCGACGGCGGCGGAGGCAAACAGGGCACTGCAACGTAACATGTACGAACTCCGGATCAGGATGCGTCAATCAAGGCGGCGATACGCTGGTTCAACTCGGTATTTTCCGCCTGCAGCTGCGCCACCCGCTGTTTCAGGCCGGCGATTTCGCCGCGCAGACGTTCCGCTTCGGACGGCGCCTGGGCCGCGTTCTCGGCCCACGGCTCGTTGCCCGTCTCCGGCGTATCCTGCGACACGTGGACTTTCGGCTCGCGCGGCGTGCGCGTGGCGGCGCGCTGTTCGCGGATTTCCTTGGCCGCCTGGCGTAATAACTTCTTGCCGCCGGCGACGGCCGCCACCTGTTCTTCCGGCGGCAGCGACGCCACCGTGGCTGCCGCATTGATGGAGATCGTACCCGAGCGGACCGCTTCCACCAGTTCCGGCGACGCCGCTTTCTGGATCTTCTCGATCTGGCTGATCTGGTTGCTGCTCAGGCGCGCCGCCTTGGCCACTTCTTCGCGCGTGCTCATGGGCGGCTTCGGCGCGTTTTCGCCTTCGGGCGCATCCTGGGCGCTGACGGGCGCCGGGCTGCGCGCGGCGACGATTTCCTTCTTGCGCAAGGCCAGCACGCCGCGCTGGAAGTCCGACACGCTGCGGCGCGCCAGGTGATTGTCGATCATCCACAGCATGACGTCGTCGAGCGAGGTAAAGCTGGTGTTCTGGATGGTCTTGAATTCGATGCCGTGCTGGCGGCAGATGGCGTAGCGGTTATGCCCGTCGATCAGCACGTCGTTCCACAGCACCAGGGCGTCGCGGCAGCCTTCGGCCAGCAGGCTGCGTTCGAGCGCCGCATATTCGCTGGCGGTGAGCGGGTCGATATACGACTGCAGCACCTGATTGATAGTGATATTCATGGTTGTCCTCAATATTGCGGCGCGATGGTCCGCGCCGGCACGAATGCTACACCATCCACAGGCCCTGGCCGGGTAAAATCACGGCGGCACAGCTCATTCCAGAACACAGACCATGAAAAGAAAGTACGCCACCGCGCTCATTTTTGCCGTCGCCGCCATCGGCTTCACCTGGGTCAGCCCCTACATCGCCATGTACCGCATCAGCATTGCGGCGAAATCCGTGCGCCTGGAAAACCTGGCGCAGCAGGCCGACCTGCCCGCCGTGCGGGCCAGCGTGGCGCGCCAGCTGCGGGCGGCGGGCGAAACGGCCAGCGAGGCAGAGTTCCAGGAAATGCTCGACACCATCGTTTCGCCACCCGGCCTCACGGTACTGATCCTGCACGGCAAACAGGGAGCGGACGGCAAGCGCCACGACTTCGGCATGGCGTACCGCTCGTGGAACGAAGTGGTGCTGCAGCGCACCGGCGCCGGCCCCGCCGCCAGCCGGTTTTTGCTGCACCGCCACGGCATCTGGGACTGGAAATTGACGGACATCACCTTGCCGCCGGAATTACTTTAAAGAAACTTGATCTAAAACAACACTTACCTAAACATCTATATTGATTTTTGGAAATATTATGTAGAATGCCAACACTTCAGGCGCACCGGGTCGCCAGGCATCCGAGAGATTGCACAATGAAAAGAATGATGCTGCTCGCTGTAGTGGCACTGGTCGCGCTGGCCGGCGCTTTCTATGCCAGCCCGTATTTCACCATGAACAAGATCCGCACGGCAACCATGGACGAGGATACCCAGGCCCTGGCGGCGCAGATCGACATGGCACAGCTGCGCGGCAGCCTGGGGGAGCAATTGCATGCGCTGTTTTCGGCACCGGAAGTGGCCGACGACATCAGTCCCGACGTCATCGATCCCTTGCTCGACACCATGCTGATGCCCGAAGGCATCGTCGCCCTGATGAAGCTCAATGACCGCTACGAAAATCCGATCGCCAAGGTCAGCGACATCAGCGGTCGCAAGCGCAATACCAAGCCCGACTACAAGCTGCGCTACACCTCGTGGGACAGCGTCGTGGTGCAGCGCGCCCACAGCAAAAGCCATATCGGCGAGCTGACCCTGGCGCGCGACGGCCTGTGGCGCTGGAAACTGGTATCGGTGGCACTGCCGAAGAACTTGCTGGCCGACGCCTAAGGCGCCGGCGCAGCCCTGCTCCCGGGGTGGTCAGCGCCGGTCCGTCACCCTGCCCGTCGTATCGGCAAACCAGCGGCTATGCGACACCACCTGCAGCGTGCCGGCCGCCACCTGCCCCGCCAGCCACGCCAGCAATTCATCGATGACGGCATACGAAGTCTGGTACGTCGACTCGGGCGTCCTGACGATATCGTGGCCGTTCACAAAGACAAAGCTGTCATTGTCCACCGCCTCTTCGATGGCCGTTTGCACTTGCGCAAACGTGACATCGTTCGTCAGGCTCACGGAAGCCGTATTCAGGATGAACGCGGCCTTGTCCTTGCCGGTGAAAAACACCTGGTCAAAGCCGCTCTCGGCCGTGTAGCCGGCAGCGCGGGCCGACAGGAAACCGGCCTTGCGCATGGCGTCGATGGCCGTATCGGTCCACAGCGATTCGACCCAGGCATGGTGCGATGGGCCATCGCCGCTGATGCCGGCCGCGCGCATCTGGTCGCGGCCCACCTGCAGCGCCGTCACATAATTGGCGGAACCCTGCACCACGACATTGTCGTGCACGCTCTGGTGCAGGATGAAGTCGAACAGGCGCGACGGATCGTCGAAGCGCACTTTCATGCGCTCGGCCGACATGTAATCGGGCTGGCCCAGCAGGGACGTGACGATGGCAAACGAGGCGGGCAGCCCATAGTACTTCAACCGCTCCATCAGATACGTATCCCAGGAGGCAAAGCCGTCGTCAAACGACAGTATCACGGTGGGCAAGGTACGCTTGGGCAAGGCTGCAAACATGCCCAGCCAGATCGTTTCCGGCTGCGTGGTGTCCGCGGACAGTTGCACCGTAAACTTGCCGCGCGCCAGGGTCGCCGCCGTCGGCACGCCTTCGCAATCGAGCGGTGCGTCCAGCTTGGGCACCCACCATTCATTGTCGATGAACATCACCGTGTCCGCGCCGGCCGAGCCGCCGTAATGCAAGGCATTCAGCGCGCCATACCAGTAATTGCTCCATTCGCTATCGCCCAGGTAAATCATGCCGCCGATCTGCATGATGGCGGCATTGGTGGAGCGCAAGGCAAAGGAAAAGCGCCGCAAGTCCCAGCCGAAGGGAATGCGGGGCTGGCCTTTGCCCGTCGCGCCCGACGTGCCCACGCGCACCACGGTGCCTGCAGGCAAGCCCGCGGGCAAATCCACGCGCAAGGAGGGATAGCCATCCTTGAACGACATGGCGGCATCGAGCGACACCGTGCAGCCCGGCGACACATCGCTGTCCCAGAAGGACAGGTCGTGCGTGGGCATGAATTCCAGCGGCGTATTGGTGACGGGCGGCGGGGGCATGGAAAAGCGCGGGGGTGCGTCGTGGCAGGGACTGGTCATGGTGCGGCTTTCAAAAGTACTGCGCGCGGCGCCCGACGGACAAACACAGCGCGGCAGAAGATGGTCGATAAACATCGCCTCTGGCAAATTTCTCGGCCGGGAGTACTTGTCAACTATATCATTTGATTGCCAATATGAAAATAAATAATGCCAATAGTTCATACTTTTCGCGCCATCCGTGGCGCAGACCGCACGCCAGGCCCGCACGCCAACGCCAAGCGCCTGCGCGGCACTGCTATCATCAGGCTTTGATTTTCATCGGAGGCAGCATGTCAGACCTGGTACAACACGCGCTGGCCCACGCGGGCAAACCGGCCACCACGCCCTGGGTGGTGACCTTGATCAGCGGCGAAAAACTCACGGGCCCCATTTCCCCGCTCAGCGACGGCTGCTATGCGATCGGCCTGGGACAGATCAAGTATTTTTCCAGCGACAAGGTAGCCTGCCTGAATGTGTCGGGCGCGGGCGCGTTCCCCATTTGATGGCCTTGGCAACGCACGAGACGCAGGACAATACGCAGGACAACGCACACCTGGCGGCGCATCTGCAGGCGCTGGAAGCGGCGCTGCAAAGCCAGGCGGTGCGCGCCGACAGCGCCAGGCTGGCAGCATTGCTGGCCGACGAGTTCGTCGAATTTGGCAGCTCGGGCAATCTCTGGACGCGCGCGGCGACCCTGGCGGACTTGCCGGCTGAAGATTTTTGCCCGCGCAGCATCAGCGATTTTCAAGCCCGCTTGCTGTCCGACGATGTGGCCTTCGTTACCTACCGCTCGCAGCGCCTCGCCAGCACCGCCCTGGCCGCCAGCGCCAGCTTGCGCAGCTCGCTGTGGAAGCGGCGCGATGGCCGCTGGCAAATGGTTTTCCACCAGGGTACGCCCATTCCCGCCTGATCCCCCACCCAGGCGCTTGTTCCCGCTCCAGCGGCGTGGGAACAAGCGTTCCGTGCCGAAAAGTTATTTTTTGGCACGTAAAATCGCATCGATTTACTAATTTTTTATGCGGCAATGATTTTAATAAATAAAACAAATGAATTATTGAAATCGCTTGTTAAGTAGCGCGATCCTCACACCACGAATCCGTGTTCTGGAGATGGCTAGCGTCACGCAACAAAACGCCTCGCTGGTGGAAGAAGCGGTGGCGGCCGCCGAATCCCTGCGCGACCAGGCCAGCCACTTGGTGCAAACCGTAAGCATCTTCAAGACGCACGACAGCCATGTGGCGACGCCCACGCTGGCAGCAGCATCGACGCGCCCCAGCCACAAGCCGGTGCGCCTGGTAACGGCGCCAGCCAGCAGTACCGCCAAGCGCCAGGCCGCGCCGGCAAAACCCCGTGCGGTGCAAGCGGAAGCCGTGACGACCGGCGATTGGGAAGAGTTCCAAGCAAACCGGCACAGGGGATCACCGCTGGCGCCGCCTCTGTCGCGCGGCAACAACAATCCCCTGCCGCAAAAAATCCCCGGCAGCTGTTGTATTTCCACTGCCAGCAGACGGGCAGCACGGCTAAACCAGCCCCTGTTTTTTGCGCTTCCGCAGGAAACCCCGTCGCCGCGCCCGGCCGCTTTTGCGCTCGCACAAGCCTGCCGGCACTCCACTATGCACCCGCCAGATATTGACGACAAATACGATTTTATTCGTGTATTGAGTCGAAACAGATATGAATAGCCGCCGCTGGAAAATGGCATGAATACCAAAACTTTCCGTGCTAGCATGATTTTTCGTCTAGCGGACTAGCGCCAGCCTGGACCTTTCGAACAACCTTGACCGACAGGAGCCGTTTCATGATGACACCGCATGCCAGCACCGTACGCCACACCCTGATTGCCCTGGCAATCGCTGCCGCCTTCCCCTTGCAAGCGATGGCGCAGGACAGCGTCGCGGAGCCAGCCGCCCCGGCAGCGCAGGCCGGCCCCGGCCAGCTGGAAACGGTGATCGTGACGGCGCAGCGGCGCGCGGAAAACATCAAGGACGTGCCCATGTCCATCGCCACCCTGAAAGGCGACAAGCTCGATACGCTGACGGCCGGCGGCGCCGACATCCGCTTCCTCAACAGCCGCTCGCCCAGCGTCTCCGTGGAGTCGGATTACGGCCGCACCTTCCCCCGCTTTTACATCCGCGGCCTGGGCAATACCGACTTCGACCTGAACGCCTCGCAACCGGTGGGCCTGGTGATGGACGACGTGGTGCAGGAAAATGCCATGTTGAAAGGCTTTCCCGTGTTCGACGTGGACCAGGTCGAGGTGCTGCGCGGCCCGCAAGGCACCCTGTTCGGCCGCAACTCGCCGGCTGGCGTGATCAAGTTCGATTCCGCCAAGCCCGTCTTCAAGACGGAAGGCTACCTGAGCGGCGGCTTCGGCAAGGATGGCATGAAGAACCTGGAAGGCGCGTTCAACGTGCCCGTCAGCGACACGGTGGCCCTGCGCTTTTCCGGCCAGACGCAGCGCCGCGACGACCGCGTGCACAACCCCCGCCCCACCGGCACGCGCGACTTCGAAGGCTATGAAGACAGCGCCGCCCGCCTGCAGGTGCTGGTCAAGCCCACGCGCGACTTCACGGCCCTGTTCAACGTGCATGCGCGCAACCTCGATGGCACGGCCACCTTGTTCCGCGCCAACATCCTGAAACAGGGTACGAATGACCTGGTCGACAATTTCGACTACGGCTCCTACCCGACCGACGGCATCAACCGCCAGCACCTGAAAACCAAGGGCGGCAGCATGCGCCTGAAATGGGACTTGCCCGGCGTCACCCTGCATTCGATCACGGGCTACGAAAAACTCGATTTCTACAGCCGTGCCGACGTGGACGGCGGCTATGGCGCCGTGTACGCCCCGCCCATGGGCCCCGGCTTCATTCCCTTCGTCGTGGAAACGGCCGACGTGATTCCCAACCACAAGCAGATTTCGCAGGAATTCCGCGCCGAATCGAGCGCCAAGGGGCCCCTGCAATGGATCGCCGGCCTGTTCTATTTCAAGGAAGACATCCAGATCGACAGCATCAGCTTTGACAGCCTGGCGCCAGGCAACCCGCAAAACAGCGCCTACGCCACGCAAAACCAGAGCTCGAAGTCGTATGCGGCCTTCGGCTCGCTCAACTACACGGTCTCGGACGCCCTGAAACTGCGCGCCGGCCTGCGCTACACGAGCGACAAGAAGGATTTCTCGGCCAAGCGCGTGGAAGCGACCACGGCCGGCCCATTCAATTTGCACGACACCTCGCACAACGTCAGCTGGGACTTGAGCGGCACCTATGTGCTGACGCCGGAAACGAATGCCTACGCGCGCATCGCCACCGGCTACCGCGCGCCGTCGATGCAAGGCCGCCTGAACGGCCTGGCCGACCGGCCCTCGTTCGCGGGCGCCGAGAAAGCGCTGTCCGTCGAAGCGGGCATCAAGCAGGACCTGTTCGACAAGCGCGCCCGTCTCAGCGTGGCCGTGTTCCAGTACCGCGTGAAGGACAAGCAGCTGACGGCCGGCAGCGGCGCCGTCAACATGAACCAGCTGATCAACGCCGACAAGGCCACGGGCCGGGGCGTGGAACTGGACTTCCAGGCCAATCTCAGCGATTCGCTCAGCATGACCCTGGGCGGCAGCTACAACCACACGGAAATCCAGGACAAGAAACTGTTCGTCCTCAGTTGCGGCAATGCGCAAAACAACCCGGCCAGCGGCTGCACCGTCACCGACCCCGTCGGTCCGTTCAAGGGCACGGCCTACATCGACGGCAACCCGCTGCCCCGCGCGCCGGAATGGCAGACCAACTTCACCCTGAAATACAGCATTCCCCTCGCCAATGGCGAGTTCTACGCCTACACGGACTGGGCTTACCGCACCAGCTACAACTTCTTCCTGTATGAAGCGAAGGAATACAAGGCCAAGGAATTGCTCGAAGGCGGCTTGCGCGTCGGCTACAAATGGGACAAATACGAAATCTCCGCCTACGGCCGCAACATCACCAACCAGATCCAGTCGCTGGGCGCCATCGACTTCGACAACCTGACGGGCATCATCAACGAACCGCGCACGTACGGGGTGCAGTTCAAGGCGACGTTTTGATGTTTGATCGGCGACAATAAAAACTTCGGCCTCGTTCGTGTTGGGGACGGTTCTCCCCCAACACGGCGCCTAAGCTGGCACCAGAAACCCGCGCGCGCAATCGCAACTGGTTTTGTCGGATTTAATCAGGAGCAAGAGGAATGGCGGGACGTAAAAAAAGCCACCAGCCCGTTGATTGCATTGGGCTTAGTGGCTTTTTATGCGGCCGAATTCTATGCGCTGGTGCCGGAGCCGAATCGAAAACCGCTATGAGAATTCAGCGAATATCCAAAAATACCATCATAAATACCATCATTGGAGAAAAAGTTCTTCGTTACCATTCCATTTGGAGCGGTTGCTGGTGACTTCAGACAAACAGTCTAGTACAAAAAACGTCGAATGAGAGTGCGCACGTTGAATTTTTTAACTTTTTATTTTCCTCTCAGTAAGCACCGACAGAAAAGTAGTATTATTTCAAAATTATTGCCGAAAATTACCGCGATTTGCTTTGAGGTGGCGGCTTTTCTAGAACGGTGCCTACTTAAATTCGCACTCCTTACCGAACATTCGGAACTATTTTTATATTTCACCTCGGCATAAACTTTGTAGTCCATATCGAGGCCAAACCTCAGAGCGACATTGCTGAATTTAGCAAGAAAATTTTCTAAGTAATAAAACGAGATTTCGCCGAAATGTTAATAAAATCATATGAATTATAATAGTTTTCAATTTGTGAAATAAATAAATCAACACTGCGTTGTACAGCATCAAAGCGAAGCTCAAGATCTGATGAACGTCCGTTAGCCCCAACCACAGCGGGGCTAGTACGACCGTGCGCTAT
Organism: Janthinobacterium sp. FT14W; assembly: GCF_009208755.1. Classification (NCBI taxonomy): domain Bacteria; kingdom Pseudomonadati; phylum Pseudomonadota; class Betaproteobacteria; order Burkholderiales; family Oxalobacteraceae; genus Janthinobacterium; species Janthinobacterium sp. FT14W. Next base: position 21,820 of record NZ_WFLL01000026.1, read on the forward strand.
TGCATGCCGTTTATTTACTATCTCATCGACATAATGCCGATCTGGATTTGATAATATTGCCATTGACGGCATCCCAATATATGATAGCACCGACGACATCGTCATATTTGTACAGCTTTGCAAATGGGGGCCAAATACCAAACTCTCTATTTTCGCATCTTCTCCACTGAATATAGCATTCACGAAATCGACCCGTTTTTGCCATTTTCGCTCCGATTGAGCATCAGCGATACTTTTGAATTGCGCATTCATGGCAGTTGGCAGGAAGAGTAAGGAAAACTCGAAATTTTTTAGCTGAAGTGATGAAACGGCGGTTAAAAATTCTTCGATGATATGATTTATCGAATACTCCAGTATTGCATATAAATTCACATAAAACATTCCTCGAATTATCTTTACCTCTTCGGTGTCAACCGGAGGTACTAATGTAGATTCACAGGTCTTAATGTAAGATAAAAATGCACGACCCTCACGAAACCGTTCGTTTATCTGAGTGCGAGAAACTTGCATCGTCATTATGCCAGTAATCGGTCGCGTACAAGTTCTATCCGCCCCGTCACCATGCGTGGATTATTAGTGCCTCCACTGGTAAGTTTCTTTAATTCTTTATCGTCAACCAATCCAGCAAGCTTTTTATGGTCTAAAACCGCGCCAGCTTGAATGGCTAACGCGGCCCCCACAGATATTGCCTCGAACAGGTTGGCAGGCGTAACTTTCGTCTTTCCTCGGGAGAGTCCTGTAGGATAGGCCGTAGCCATTGCATTCATTACCTTTTTCATCAACGAAATTTTAGCAGTGGATATAGGTTTTGATGCGTTTTCCTTCATGTAATCGTTGAGGAAATCTTTAACACTTTTCTTAAATCCATGATAATTATAAAGATAAGCAAGGTATCGAAGTGCATATTCCTCTCCGGTGCCATTCTGCAAATCATTCTCGCGCAAATTTACAACTTTTTTAAATTCCGGAAGAGCTGCTACTTTTCGCAATGAATCATTTAATGGGCCACGGAATATGCAATTCCTAATTTCCTGATTTGTTAGAAGCACGCCTCCGGTATTTAACCTTTCAAATAGATCAAAACGAACATTTAGGTCGCTCTTATCATTGAGGACGGTTACCCGGATTGGTCGTGTCATAAACATCAATTGAACGGATTTTGGCAACTCACTAAAAACGATCCCATTTAATGCATCCAACTTCTCAAGATCCTTTATCTCTAATGAAGATGCCCTATTGATTTTTTTTAGTTGATCTGCATTGTCTGAAATAAAATGTACAAGGGAGGATACCCTTTGCACGCCATCCACAATTTCCCACGTGGCATCGGGATTTGTTGCCATGAACAGGCTTGGCACGGGAATCCCTAAAAATATGGATTCGATCAATTCTGATTCACGATCTTCTTTCCATACGAACTGCCTCTGATATTCAGGAGGAACGAAAATCTGTCCTTCAGTGAACATCTCAAAAATTTGACGCACAGTCATGTCGTAACTATCGAATGAGACAAGTCGTCTCTCTGTTTCAAGCTGCCCTTGCAACTCTTGAATAGAATTGGTTTTTAATGTCATTGTTCGTCGAAGAAAATAGTTAAAAAATAATTTTATTAAATTGAAATTATCTCAGGTACTTTTTTGTCTACACCGCTTTTCAATTTAGACTTCTTGGAAGTCTGCGCATGGCCGATGGCGAGCCAAAAGCATCACTAAATATCAATCTGGGAAAATTGCATATTATCAAGTTAAGGAGAATGACTACTCCTGGCCGGTTGCCGTCGTCAACTAATTGCATCCGCAGTCGGCAGCAGCCCCTAGAATAGCAAATTGCCGAACGGAAAACCACACGCATTATCATCCTCTGGAAAATGGCTTTCCCATACGCCAGACGGTCTCCGCCATACCGAAATGCAATCGGTAACGCGGCTGCTGGGGACGCCAGCACCGGCATGCCGATTATCTGGCGCGCCCGCTTGAGCGCTTCCGGACAGCGCCCTGCGGCATGGACAGCCTGGGCGGCGGTGGCAGGTCCGGCAGGTGCGCCATGCGCTCCAGGCAGGGCGCTGCGGCGGCGGCCACTGTTCCGCTCGATGCCTGCAGCAGCGCATAGCGTGCCGCTTGCCCTTCGGCCATGGCCGATGCGTGGCAGGTCAACCCGGCCAGCGCGCCAAATTCCGCGACCGTGATGGCGCTGCCACTGCGGCAAAGGTCGGACGCCAGGCGGGATGCCGCCTGGCCGCGCAAGGCGTCGGCGAGTCGCTGCCCGGACAGTTTGATCCAGGCCTGGAAGCGGCCATGCAGCACTTCCACCACGGCGGCGCTGTGCCAGCCGCGCGCGTCCAGGCGCTGCAAGTCGTCTTGTTGCAAGCCGTCGAGCAGCACCAGGCCATGCTGGCCTGCGGGCCGCAGGGTGACGTCGTAGCCGCGCGCATTCATGCGCTTGAGCCAGGCAAGGCTACGCAGCAGTTCCAGCCCGCACCACTGCCGCGTCTCTTCTTTGCCGTCCCTTGCATGCACCAGCCTGACGACGAACTGCGCGCAGCCCAGTGCCGTCATTTGCCCGCGCACGGCTTCCAGGCTGCGGTCGCGGGCCGGATCAGCGCGGCCAGCTGCTGCGCGTCCAGCACGTTCTGCAGCCTGGGGGCAGGTGCCAGCCAGAGCCACAATGCGCTGGCGAGCAGCCCCGTCATCATGCCCACCAGCGCGGCCAGCAGGTACTGGCGCTGCGACAGCGTACGGCTGCTGCAGTCGATTGCCTGGGCGCTCTCGCGCGCCGCCTGTTCCGCGCTGCGCCAGGCGCTCGTCGCCGCCTCGATCTGGCGCCGGAACTGCTCGCCCTGGCGCGTGCCGTCGAGGCCCAGCTGCTGCATCGTCTGGCGCGCCTCGTCCGTCAGCGCCGCCATCGCCTGCGCCAGCGGCTCCAGGGTCGCCGCCAGCTCCTCGGCGCTGGCCAGCTTCGCCTGGTGCAGCTGCGCCATTTTGCACGCCAGCGCGTCCAGTTGCGCCGTGTTCTCGGCAGTGGCCAACTGCCGCAAGGTCTCGCTCTTTGTCATAGTGGACTCCTCGTTTCGCCAAACCCATCGGGCTGTATCCGCGTCCCAGGTCGCTGCCCTTCATCAGCACGCCATCGAGGCGGTAGGACAGGCCCGCCAGGGTGCTGTCATGGCGCTGCGTTGCCGGCACCAGGGCCACGCCCGCCGCTGCCAGGCGCTGCATGAAAGCGGTGAAACTGCCGCAGCCGGTGATGGCGGCGTCGCACAGTTGCTGCAGCCGTTGCCGCGTCGAGGCGATGCCGGTGCGCAGGCCTGCCTCGATCTCGCCCCGGCTCGCCGCGCGGCGCGGCGCCTCGACGGAGGGGCGCAGCTGCTGCAGGCCGAAGTCGCGTTCGACGGCGCGCATGATGCTTTCCTGGCGCCGGTAGTCGTGGCTGTCGCTGGTCACGCCGCCATCGCAGCGGACGCGGTTGACCAGCAGGTGCACGTGCTCATGCCGGGTGTCGGCATGGCGCGTCAGCAGGTACTGGTTGTCGTCCAGGCCCATGCCCGCCAGATAGCGGCCCGCGATCTGTGTCCACTGGGCGTCGGACAGCTGCTCTCCCGGCGCGGCCGACAGCGATACGTGCAGCACCGCCTTGCCCAAGCCCGGGCGCAGCTTGCGCACGGCGCCGAATTCCTGCGCCAGTTCGCGCGGCGTGCGGCCGGTCATGTTGGTGTCGATCACGCGCGCCTGCTCCTTGCCCAGGTCATACGCCAGCACGCCGCGAAAGCCGCGTCCCTTGATGGCCTTAGCGATCATCGTCCTGCTCCTTGACGCCCAGCAGTGCCAGCCGCAGGCGGCGCGTTTCCGCGATCAGCCGCTGCAGCAGGGCGTCGGCCACGGCGACGCGGCCGCCCTCGTTGGCGAGATGGGTCAATTGATTCAGGTTGGACGCCAGGCGGGCCAGTTCCACGTAGTGTTCGCGGTTGATGGCGGCGACGGGCGGCGAGGGCAAGGCGCGCGCCAGCGCTGCGGCGCGCAGCCATTGCGCGGGACGCATCTGCATGCGGGCGGCGCGTTCCAGCAGCGCCGCATGTTCGGCGGCCGAGACGCGCACGCCGATGGTGGCGCCGCGCACGGCGGCCGGGTCGCCTTTCGGGCGGCCACCTTGTCGCTTGCGTGGCGTGGTCTCGGCGTGCATCGATGCTCCTGGCGTGGTGGGCGAGCGCAGCGAGGATGGCCCCGCAGGGCAAGCCGGTTTGAGCGAAGCGAAAACATGGCTTGCTCCTCGCCAGCCCACGCGCCCGCGGCTTCCCGGTCTTTAATGTAGGCGCGTGCTCGCCGCTTTCCTTATGCGATATCAAACAGCGCGGGCGCTGTCGCGAAACAGGACGGCGGCGGATGCGGGTGGACGCACGCCGTGTCGCCCATCGTGGCGCGGCGGCGACAGGCATGCGTGGCGCGGCACCTGTTCCGGCCAGCGCCGCCGCTGGTTTTCTTTCTCCAGGCGGGCGTCGCCGTCAGGCTGGCGGCGTGGCGACGCCGTTGCGCAGGGCGTCGAGATAGTCGGCCCAGCGCTGCATCATGGCGCGGCGCGCAGGCAGGTGCGCCGTGCGGTTGTAGGCGCGCCCGTTCGGGTCGATGACGCTGTGCGCCAGCTGGTGCTCGATCAGGTCCACGCGCTCTTGCAGCACTTCGTCGAGGATGGTGCGGGCCATGGCACGGAAACCGTGGCCGGTCATGATTTCCTTGGCATAGCCGAGGGAACGCAACGCAGCGTTGATGGTGTTTTCGCTCATGCAGCGCTGGCCGCCGCGCAGGCCGGGAAACACGTAGCGGCCTTCGCCGGTGACAGGCTGCAGCGCGCGAAGGATCGCCACGGCCTGTGTCGGCAGCGGCACCAGGTGTTCGAGCTGCATTTTCATTTTCCTGGCCGGGATGCGCCACTCGGCGGCATCGAGATGGATTTCGCTCCATTCGGCGGCGCGCAGTTCGCCGGGACGCACGAACAGCATGGGCGCCAGTTTCAGCGCCGCCACCGCCGTGACGTGGCCGTGGTAGCCATAAATAGCGCGCAGCAGCGGCGCGACATCGCCCGGTTCCGTCAGTGCCGGATAGTGCGTTCTCGGCACCGGCGTCAATGCGCCTTTCAGGTCCGCCGTGACGTCGCGCTCGACGAGGTCCATCGCCACGCCGAAGCGCAGCACCTGGCCGCACAGCTGCTTGATGCGGTGCGCCGAATCGATCGCGCCGCGCGCTTCGACGCGCTGCACCACGCGCAGCACGTCGCGCGGGCGGATGGTATTGAGCGGCATCTTGCCAAGATAGGGGATGACGTCGCCTTCGAGCCAGTTGCCGACTTTCTTTTGCGTACTGGCGCTGCCGTTGCGCTGGATGGTGAGCAGCCACTGGCGTGCCAGCTTGTCGAAGGTGTTCAGGGCGGCGCTGCGCTGCTCGGCCTTCTGCGCGCGCTTGACGGCGTTCGGATCGATCCCTTCGGCCAGCGCCTTGCGCGCGTCTTCGGCCTTGCGCCGCGCCTGGGCCAGGCTCACGCGGGGATAGACGCCCAGGGCCAGCGTTTTTTGCTTGCCTGCATGGCGGTAATTCATCCGCCAGTACTTGCCAGTACGGGTGACCAGCAGGTACATGCCGTACAGGTCGGGATACTTGTCGCCGCTGGGCGTGCCCTTGTAGACGGCATGGCGGATAAGCAGATCGGACAGTGGCATGGCGCACTCCCTGATGGTATTTTTTTAGAGAAAATCCTAAATCCAGCAAAAAGTACCAACAAAGTTCATGGCTTTTAATGTACGCCAAGGGACGCGAATGGACAACAAAAAACCCGCGCTCCTATGACGAAGGCGGGTTTTTGGACGTTCTTGGATTTTTACGGCTGAGTTCTTGGTGCCCGGAGCCGGAATCGAACCGGCACGCCCTTACAGGCGGGAGATTTTAAGTCTCCAGTGTCTACCAGTTTCACCATCCGGGCAGCGCGGCGAGATTCTAGCACAGGTGATGCTCATAACGCCATTCTGTGCCGAGAGGAAGTCATTCTGGATGGCGCGTGCGCGCTGGCGTGATCGGGCCGGACGGCGCCGCACGCAATGTAATCGCTGGCTCAGCCCTGCACGGCCATGCTCGACCCGACCTGTTCGAATGGCATCCAATGAGCACGGCATCGTCTTCGAGGTGGACTTCAATCACCTCGAAACGGTCGATAGCTCGATCAAGCTGAACCTGACCGAGCGCGTGGCCGTCAAGACCGGCGAGGCGGGCCGCCCGGACCTCAAGCACCTGGCCGACCTCCTCCGCTTGCTGCAAAATCTGACTGCCCACGCGCAAAGCCCACCTGGCCAGCCTGCTGCCGGAAGCCGAGCGCGCCGCCGTCACGGTCCTGGCACTGCTAGAGCTGGTATCGGAACAGGCCAACAAACTGCTGGAAGAGAACAGCTATCAGGAAACTATCCTGCGCAACCGCGTCAACGAAGCTGGCAGGCCGTCAGATGGTAACCTGGAGCAACTGGGCGCCAACGTCAACGTAGCGTGCCTGGTCATCACGCCGGCCAATCCCAACGCCCTGCCGCCCTTGGCCGCCATTATGGAAGACCACGACGCCTACCGCCTGCACATCCAGGAAGCGCCGGATGGCCTGTCCGTGGCCGGCCCGAAAGCACCCTATGAATTCCACGCCCGCAGCAGCAACGGCCGCGTCAAGGACGCGAGCGCCACAAGCCCAGCGCCGGCCAGCATCACCGTCACGGTGCTGTCAATGGAGGCCATCGGCATCGGCATCGCCAGCGCCGAGCTGCTGGCCACTGTGGCGCACGCGCTCAACGCCGAGGAAGTGCGTCCCTTGGGCAACCGCCTGACGGCGTAGGCAGCCAAAGTCACCGCCGAGTGGGAACCACAAGTGAGCGAGTATTTGGCCGCAAAAAATTGGCATGGGGGAAGCCACCTTCAAAAAACACAGGCAACGTGGCATAGTTGCTACCGGCGAAGTCGCTTTTGAATTGATTCCGCTCAATGGGGATTATCTTGCGCTTCGAAACGATGAACTTCCCTGGTCACTATCGGTGGTATGGCGAAGCATGGTTGGAAGACAAGACGTCGCAAAACATAATGATTTTTCACAATAGCAAGCTGAGGAAAGTATGAATTTAGAAAAAGAAATGCCATCATCCGCCGATGGCAACATTGCTCCCACGGTAGATAGAGCATTTGTCAGAAACCTGGCCGTTAAAAACTTTGAGGCTCTACAGGCAGCCGCCATCGCTGGGAAGAATACTCACCAACTAGCCCTTGACCAGAGCGACGATATAGAGGACTTCATCAAAACTTTGCCGCCTGAAGATAGATCAAAATTCTCCACGCTTTACGAACAGGAGTTGAATGCAGCTACCCAAGCCTCGATCGACAAGACCATGGCAATTAATTCACAAACTGCCAATCAACTTTTAGATAACGCTACAAAAACGAATAACGTCACTATCTGGATCAGCATTATTGTCTTTTTCATTGTCCTGATCGGCTTCATAAAAATGATAAAGAACTGAATCACCGCGCTACCGCGCGCATCCGCATGCGGATTTCGGCAGCAGACATTACATGAACGCCAACCTGTCCGGCCAAGCCATCACCTTGGCCGTGCCCGTAAAACAAGTAAGCGCAGCCCACGCCCCCACCGACCGGGCCTGTCGCCGGCGCCCTGCGTAGTGAAAGTGCAGGACTTCGAAACCATCGCCGCCGCGCGCAAGGAATACCTGGCCAGCCTGCTGCCGGAAGCCCGGACGCAGCCGTCATGGCCCTGCCAGCTTTTATACAACACCGCCCATCGCACCACGTGCCCCGCGCTCACTCCAAGACGCCCTGCTGATATAATACTTACAATCAAGTAATACCACGAAATCTGCGCCTCAAGGCTCCCGCAACCGTCTGTGTCCCGCTACAGCCCATGAGCTCCTTTTTCGACCACGAGATCCTCAAACAGCTGCACAGCGGTTCCCGCTCGCAGGTTTACCGCGCCCGGGCCGCCGATGGCACGGCGCTGGTCGTCAAGAAACCGAATCAGCCCTTCCCCTCCTTTCAGCAATTGGCGCAGTTCAAGCGCGAATATGCGATCGCGCGCCGCTGCCGCCATCCGGGCGTGGTGCATCCGCTTGCCCTGCAGCTGCACGGCGGGCGCTGGACGATGATCCAGGAAGATACGGGTGGCCAGGCGCTCGACCAGATTCTGCGCGCGCAGGTGGCGGCGCGCAGGACGCCGTCGCAGCCCGCGTTGGCGCTCGACGATTTTTTCGACATCGCGCTGCAGCTGTGCGCCGCGCTGGAGGAGGTCCATCGCCAGGGCGTGATCCACAAGGATATCAATCCTTCCAACCTGGTGTGGAATGCAGGGCAGCGGCGGCTGCAGCTGACCGATTTCGGCATCGCCTGCGAACTGCCATACGAAAGCCAGGGCATCGTCAATCTCAGTACGCTGGAAGGCACGCTGCGCTACATGGCGCCGGAACAGACGGGGCGCATGAACCGGCGGGTCGACTGGCGCGCCGATTTCTATGCGCTCGGCGCCACCTTGTACGAATTGCTGGCCGGCCAGGCGCCGTTCGAGACGGGCGACGAGATGGAACTCGTGCATTGCCACATTGCGCGCAGTCCCGACTGGTCGCACCCCGCGCTGGCAAGCTTGCCGGGCCAGCTGCTGCCGATCATCCAGCGGCTGCTGGAGAAAAATGCCGATCAGCGCTACCAGAGCTTGCAGGGCCTGCGCAGCGACCTCGCCGCCTGCCGCGCGGACAAGCCGGCGCAGGCGCTCAAGCTGTCCGACCACAATGGCCGCTTCCTTGTCCCGCAGACGCTGCATGGGCGCGAAGATGCCATCGCCGCGCTGCTGGCGGCGTTCGAGCGCAGCGCGGCGGGCACCTGCGAAATGCTGCTGGTGGCCGGCCACTCCGGCATCGGCAAGTCGGCGGTCGTCAACGAAGTGCAGAAGCCGATCATCGCCCGGCGCGGCTGTTTCCTGTCCGGTAAATTCGACCAGCTGCAGCGCGACGTCCCCTATGCGCCGCTGATCCAGGCCTTCCAGGGACTGGTGCGCCAGTTGCTGGGCCTGCCCGAGGAAACGCTGCGGCAATGGTCGGGAAAACTGCACGCCGCCCTGGGCAGCGGCATGGGCGTGCTGGTCGAACTGATACCCCAGCTGGCATTGATCGTCGGGCCCACCGGCGCGATGCCGGAGTCGGCGCCGACGCAGGCCCAGCACCGCCTGGACCGGCTGTTCCCCCGCTTCGTCGACGTCTTCGCCGCCGCCGGGCATCCGCTGGTGCTGTTCCTCGACGACCTGCAATGGGCCGATGCGGCCACGCTGCGGATGATCGAACTGCTGATGGTCTCCGGCGACAATTGCTGCATGCTGCTGATCGGCGCCTACCGCGACAACGAAGTGGGCGACGCGCATCCGCTCGTCGCGCTGCGCGACAAGCTGCGCGCACGCGGCGTGCGCCTGTCGACGCTGTTACTGAGCGCACTGACCGAGCCGCAGGTGGCGCAAATGGTATCGGCCACCGTGCGCGTGCCGGCCGCCGGCTGCGCGCCATTGACCCGCATTTGCTACCGCAAGACTGCCGGCAACCCATTTTTCCTCAACCAGTTCCTGGCCGCGCTCAATGAGGCGGGCCATCTGCGCTACCGGGCCGCCGACGATTGCTGGGACTGGGACCTGCCCGCGATAGAACAGGCCAGATACACCGACAACGTGGTCGAGGTACTGCTGGAGAAAATCCGCCGCCTGCCCGACGTGGCGCAGCGCCTGCTGCAACTGGCCGCCTCCAGCGGCAACCGCTTCACGCTCGACACGCTCGCGCTGGCGGCAAGCCGCACGCCCTGGGACACGCAGCAAGACCTGTGGCCGGCGCTCAAGGCAGGACTGATCCAGCCGCTCGACGAACGCTATAAATACGTGCATGGCGGCACCGACGCGGGCCAAAGCGGCGTCAGCTACCGATTCCTGCATGACCGGGTGCAGCAGGCCGCCTATCTGGTCGCCGATGCCGGCACGCGCGCGGCCAACCATCTGCTCATCGGCCGCTTGCTCCTGCGGCACGCGCCGCCGGAACGCGACGATGAAACGCTGTTTGAAATCGTCGAACAGCTCAACGCCGGCCGCACGCTGATCGACGATGCGGGCGAGCGCGTGCAGCTGGCCGCGCTCAATCTCCAGGCCGGCGTCAAGGCGCGGCGTTCTGCCGCGTTCCAGGCCACCCTGGAGCACATGCGGATCGGTCTCGGCCTGCTGCCGCCTGAGGCATGGAGCGGGAACGCCGGCCTCTGGCTCGACCTGCAGCTGGGCGCGGCCGAAGCGGCCTACCTGTGCGGCCAGTTCGATGCTGCCGAGGCGATCTATCCGCTGGTGCGGGCCCGCTCCCTGACGCCGCTGCTGCAGGTGCGCTGCATTGCCATCCAGGCGCACCAGTATCAACTGCAGGGCCGCCTGCTCGACGCCATTGCCGTGCAGCGCGATGGCCTGGCGCAGTTGAGTATCGACATACCGCACGAGGTAGTGCACATGAAGGCGCGCTTCGCCGAGATTCTCGCCGACCTCGGACGCCTGCACGGCGCACAGGCGCCCGCCACCTTGCTGGCGGCCCCCGAAATGTGCGAGCCGGACGCGCTGGCCGCAATGCAGTTGATGCAGGGCCTGTGGATGGCCAGCTATTACGCCGGCCAGCAGGACCTGAGCGCGCTGATGGTGGTGTCGATGACGCGCCTGTCCATGCAGCGGGGAAGCAGCGATTTCAGCGCCGTCGCCTATGTCGGTTACGCGATGATGCTTGCGCTGTACGGCGGCGACGTCGCGCGCGGCTACGACTTCGGCGCGATGGCGATGGCGCTGGCCAGGCGGCGCGCCAACCTGCAGACGCGCACGCTCACGGGCCTGATGTTCGGCGCGCTCTGCAACCACTGGACGCAGCCGCTGCGCAGCTCCGACGCCCTGTACGAGGAAGCCTTTGGCTGGGCACTGGAAATCGCCGATTTCGTGCAGGTGGGCGTGGTGGCAGCCGTGCGCGCCACCGACCGGATGATCCTCGGCGACTACCTGCCGCACCTGATGCACGACATCGAGCACGACCTTTCGCTGATGCGCGCCAACGGCCAGCAGGCGATGGCCGATTGCTGCGTCGCCGCCGCGGTCCAGCCGATCAAATGCCTGATGGGCCTCCTGCCCCGCCACGACAGCTACGACGACGCGACGTTCAGCGAGGCGCGCTTCCTCGAACAATATGGCGACTCGCACCTGTACCGCGCCTACTATTTGCAAGGGAAGATCCGCAATGCCTGCCTGTTCGACAGCGCCGACGCCGAACTGCTGGCCGGCCAGCTCGGCATCATCACCCAGATCATGCGCGGCCAGGCCAAGGTCGTCGAATCGAGCTACTACGCGGCGCTGATATGGATACGCGCGTTGCGGCGCGCTCCGGCGCGCGCCGATGCGGCCGAGGTGCTGGCCACGATCGCGGCGCTGCAGGCGAACCTGGCCGGCTGGGCCCAGCAAGGCTCGGACAATAGCGGCGCCAGGCATCTGCTGGTGATGGCCGAGATGGCACGCTACCAGGGGGATCTGCAGCTGGCCACGCGCTGCTACCAGCAGGCCATCGATGCCGCCGGCCTGGCTGGCTACGTCAACGTGCAGGCGCTGGGCAACGAGCTGTGCGGCGAATGCTGGCTCGAACAGGGGCATGCGCGCGTGGCCGCAGTTTTCATCCAGGACGCCATCGCGCATTACGGCCAGTGGGGCGCGGAAGGCAAGGTGGCGCAACTGCGCGCGCGCCACCCTGCGCTGCTGTCACGGATGGACGGCCGCGGCGCGGCGTCGCACGGCGGCCCCCACGCGCGCGGCAGTTCCGCGCTCGACCTGGTGTCGCTGCTGAAAGCGACACAGATCCTGTCGAACGAAGTCGGCCTGCGCAACGTGCTGACACGCCTCATTTCCATCGTGTGCGAAAACGCCGGCGGACAGGTGGCGCGCCTGCTGCTGCGCGCCGAAGACAGCTACCAGCTGGAGGCGAATATCGATGGCGACAGCGACGGCGATGTCGTCACCGTCCTGCAAGCGCGGCGGCTCGACCTGAACGCCGCCAGCGACCCGCAGTTTCCCCTGTCGCTGCTTCGCTACGTCATCCGCACCGGTGCCGAGGTGATCGAAGACAGCATCACGGGCGTCTCGCGTTTTGCCGCCGACCCGTACGTGCAGCTGCAGCGGCCGCGCGCCGTCATGTGCCTGCCGGTCCGGCACGGCGGCCAGATCGACGGCATCCTGTACTTCGAGAACCGGCTTGCCGAAGCCTCGTTCACGGGCGAGCGCGTCGCCTTCCTGCGCATGCTCGGCGCGCAGGCGATGATCTCGATCTCCAGCGCCCGGCTGCATGACAGCCTGGAGCGGCGCGTTGCCGAACGCACCGAACAGCTGGAGGACGCCAACCGCAAACTGGCGACCCTGTCCATCACCGACGGCCTGACCGGCCTGGCGAACCGGCGCCATTTCGACGACGTGTTGCGCACCGAATGCGCGCGCGCCACGCGCGTCGGCCAGCCGCTTGCCGTCGTCATGCTCGATGTCGACTACTTCAAGCGCTACAACGACCGCCACGGCCACCAGGCCGGCGACGCATGCCTGATCCGTGTCGCGCAGGCGCTGACGGCCGGCATGCGGCGTGCAGGCGACCTGACGGCGCGCTACGGCGGCGAAGAGTTTTCGATCGTGCTGCCGAACACCGGCGCAGACGAGGCGCGCCAGATCGGCGAAGCGCTGCGGCGCGCCATCGACGACCTGGGCATCGCCCACGCGAGCGCGGATGCGCAACACGTGACGATCAGCGTCGGCATCGCCATCCAGCCGCCACCGGGCGCCGCCGATCCGGACGCCCTGCTGCGCCTGGCCGACGCGGCGCTGTACCACGCCAAGGATGCGGGACGCAATTGCGTGGTGCTCAAGCTTCTGCCGCCTGGCTGAGCGGCGCGCAGCGCACGGCACGCCCACAATGCATTGCGACGGGCGACATCTCAATCGCTGCCGTGACTGTTCTCGCGCGCCTGCTGGCTCGCTTCCGCCCTTGAGGCCAGCCCGTTGAAAAACAGATTGAGCAGCACGGCGACGATGGCGGCCAGCAGGATGCCGCTATGCAGCAGGGGCGACAAGGCCTTGGGCATATGCTGCGCGTATTGCTCGGCCACCAGCGGCAGCATGCCGAAGCCGATGGACAAGGCCACGATGAACAGGTTGTTGCGGTTATTCTTGTAGTCGACACCGGCCAGGATACGGATGCCGGTGGCGGCCACCATGCCGAACATCACCAGCCCTGCCCCGCCCAGCACGAACGCAGGTACTGCCTCGGCCGTCTGCGCAATTTTCGGGATCACGCCCATGACCAGCAGGAGGATACCGGCCGCCACGCAAACCCAGCGGCTGCGCACGCCCGTCACGCCCACCAGGCCCACGTTCTGCGAAAACGAGGTATAGGGGAAAGTATTGAAAATGCCGCCGATCAAGGTGCCCAGGCCATCGACGCGCAAGCCACGGCTGATGTCGGCCTGCGTGATGCGCTTGTCCGTCATCTCGCCCAGCGCCAAAAACATGCCCAGCGACTCGATCATGACGACGATCATCACCAGGCTCATGGTCACGATGGCGACCGCGTCGAAGGTGGGCATGCCGAACTGGAACGGCGTGACGATGGCAAAGGCCTTGGCGCTGGCCACCTTGGCGAAATCAGCCTTGCCCAGCGCAAACGACAGGGCCGTGCCGGCGATGATACCGACCAGTACCGCAATATTCGACAGGAAACCCCGGCCATACTTGGCGACGAGCAAGATAATGGCCAGCACGAAGAAGGCGATGCCCATATTATCCAGCGCGCCATAGCCGGGGTTGGCAATCAGGGGCACGGGGCCGGCTGGCGCGGGCAAGCCGGCCGCCGTGGCCGCTGCGGCCATCTTGAGGAAGGCGGGATCGGCAATTTGCGCCATCGCAGGCGGCCCGCCCATGGCCCAGTTCACGCCCACGCGCATCAGCGACACCCCGATCACGGCGATGATGCTGCCGGTAACCACGGGCGGAAACAGGGCCAGCAGGCGGCTGATGAAGGGAGCGATCAGCATGGACACGACGCCGGCGCCGATCACGGCGCCAAAGATGCCCGTGATGCCCAGGGTCGGGTTATTCGCCATGGCCAGCATGGGACTGACGGCGGCAAAGGTGACGCCCATCATCACGGGCAGGCGGATGCCGAAGTACTTGCCAATCCCCAGGGACTGGATCAGGGTCACCAGGCCGCAACAGAACAGGTCGGCGCTGATCAGCGCCGCCACCTGCCCGGGCGGCAGCTTGAGCGCACGGCCGACGATCAGCGGCACGGCGATGGCGCCCGCATACATGACGAGCACGTGCTGCAAGCCCAGGGTGAACAACTTGCCGGCAGGCAGCACTTCATCGACAGGGGACGGGGCAGCGGGTACCGTGCCGGGAGCGCCGCGGTGGATGGATTTCAAGCGGAGAGAGGCCATTTACGCTCCATTTCCTGGGTTACCGCAGCCCGGATGGGCGCAGATCAAAGGGAAAAGCAAGAGAGAAACGGGACAAGAAACGGGACGACAGGAACACACCAGCGGCCGATGATGCATGCGAAGCTCCTTGGATGGGACGACTCCAGCAAGCTATGCACGCTTCGTGCCAGCGATGATTGTATACAGAAATTGTGCCGAAATATCACTGCGGCCATGAAAATCGGGCACTGAACGCGCTGCGGTGCACTGTTTTCTAGCGCGCAACGACGCGCTGCACCATGCAGCTGCACCAGAAGGCGGCAGCAGACGGCGGCAACGGAGGCGGCAGCGACAGCGGAAACGGAAGCCGCATCCGAGCCTGGCGCGAGGTAGCGATAGCCGGTGCAATACCAGGCCGATGCCAGGCCGAGACCAAGTCAAGCGCAAGCCAAGCGCGATGGCAGGCGCGCGGCCAAGGGAATCGCGCGCGGCGTACGTAAACAAGCCGCAGCGCAGGCATCGACATCGCTGAATACAAGCCTGTGCTAGCTTCCGGCGCAGCCATCAACGAGCGCTTCCAGTTGCCGCACATAGGCCGCGCGCAACTGCTCGCGCGCCAGCAAGGCTTGCGCCTGTGCAAAAATACCGTGCTGCGGCACGGCTGGCAAGACGGGCGCCGACGGACGGGCAACCTTGCAGGGCACGGCAATGGGCAGCGTTTCCGCTGCCGCATCCTGCGCCGGCCGGCCTGCCGCGCAGCCGCCCAGCAGGCAAACCAGCAGGCAAACCCATAAACAGGCCGGCGAGCAAGCACGCCAATAGTTCCAGGCCCACAGCGTGGCCCGCAGCAGCGGTGCCGCACTCGTCATTGCCGCGTTCATGGCGTCCCGCCAGCGATTCTCTCAGCCGTTTCGCGGGCGATCAGCGCCTCGGCAGCGCGGCAGGCATCGCCTTCGGGCTGCAATGCCAGGATGCGCGCCGCTGCCGCCTGTGCGTCTGCCTGTCCGGCCTGCGCCGTGGCCAACGCCTGCCTTGCCCGCGCCGACCGTCGCACGCCCTCCTCCCGCAAAACATTCAGCGCCTGGTTCTGGCGCCGCAACACGCCTTGCACCTGCAGCACCTGGGCCGCGCACGCGGCCCGGCCCGCTTCGCGTCCCCAGCGCTGGGCGCAATACACGGCCGCGCCCAGCAACAGCAGCATGGCCACTATGGTCAACGACGGCTTCATGCCAGCACCTTGCGCGCGACGACATACAAGGCCAGACGTTCGGCCAGGCCGTTTACGCCACCGTTGATGCGGCGCGTCACACGCTCCTGGTCGCCCGCATCGGCCAGGCGGTTCAAGCCGCGCGATTGCCAGAACCAGCCTGCCGAGCGGCAAGCGGCAGCCGCCTGTTCCAGCAACTGCGGCGCCGCCAGCAGGTCCAGGCCCAGCGCCACGCCGCACGCCGCATAATTGGCACGCCCCGTCACCTGCAGCAAGCCGCGTCCCTTGAAGCGCACGCCATCGCCGGCGACCACGTTGCCCAGGTCGGCACGTCCTTCATAAGCGGCGCCGCTGGCCAGCTCGCGCACATAGCGCAGCTGCCCCGATTCGTGGCCCACCTGCGCCAGGAATGCCGCCTGGCGCAGCGGCGTATCGATGCCGAATTCCGCCATCGCCGCATTCAGGGGCGCCAGGAACAGCGTAGCGCGGCGGCCGGCCAGCGGCATGATCTGCATCAATTGCGCGCCTGTCACAGCATGCCCCGCACGTCCTTGACGGCAGCGGCCGCATCGGCCGCCAGCTCGCCGATGTCCTTGCCGCGCCGCTTGTCAAACCAGCGCACGCAGGCGCCCAGCACCCACCAGGCGGGCAAGCCGGCCGCCACCATCAGCGGCGCGGCAATGAAGAGGAAACCCGTGGCCGGGTCGCCGCCATACAGGCCCGCCACCGTCTTCGCGCTGTCGAACAGGCTGGGCCACCACGACAGCACGGCGGCCACCAGCACGGGACCGAGAAAGGTGGAAATGATGATGCTGGAACAAAAACGGATGAATGCCTCCTTCGTGGATCGGGGCCACATGAACATGAAGCCCAGCGACGTGGCGGCGGCGCCGGCCAGCACGGGCACGCCAAACAGTTTGATCAATGCGCCGCCGGCGGCGGTGGTTTCGAGGGCCATGGTTACCTTTCAGACGGTGGAAATGAAAAAACCCGCCGAAGCGGGTTGAAATCTAGCAAGCACAATCTTTATGCCACCTTCACGATGACACGGGCGCGCCCATCGTCTTCGATGGCGATGACCTTGCCGATGGCGCGCATGTATTGCTGGAGTGTCAAGTCCTCCTCATTGATAGCAGTGCCTGCAATGCCTTCACCATGCTGTACCGGCACGATGAACTGGCCTGGAACCGCCCCCTGGATGTTGCATGGCACCTGGCCGGCGAAAGCGACGCGGTCCACCGTCTGGCGCAGCGCTTCGAGCGCCGCGTCGAAGGCAAGTCCGGGAGCCTGCCGCGCTGCCCACTCTTCATCGGTATCGCCCGCCAGCGGCACTTCCCGATACACGGCGGCCTTGGCGGGAATCGCCGGCGTGAGCAGGGTGAGGCCATCGTAGACGGCCTCGACAGCTGGTTGCGCCTCGCTGACCAACTGCGATTCAACGCGATCTACAGTACGCGTCACGGATGCCGGACGCTGGCCAAGTTGTTGCGACCATTTATCGCCGCCCACCATGCAAGGATCCGTGGATTTCACGGCAAACGAGATAGCGTCGGCCCAACGATCGGTAAGCTTGCCATCTGCGCCGATGCCGATCACTTGCCCTGCCGCGACGATGCCGCATGCAGGGCTCTTGAACAGGTATTCGGCATAATCGGCGCCACTGGCATTGATCGTGCCGGCGGCATTGATGCTGCGGCCGGTGGCCTGGACGCCCACATACAGCACGGCGATGCTCCCTGCCCACGATGCCGTACCGGCGCCAGCCAGTACCGCCAGGGTCGCCGTCGCCGGTTCGCCAGTACGGCCCACGTACAGTATCTCTCCCGCCGGTGTCGTGTCCTTGTAAATAGTATGGAGATCGCGCGCCCCCCCGCTTGTGGAGGCAGGACCGCAGCGCATATTGCCCGGCCACGCCAGCTGGCCCGTGCCAGTAACGCCCAGCAAAGGTGCGGAGAAAGTCCCGCTGCTTTCGTCATAGGCCTGCAAACTCATCTTGTAGCCTTGATAGTAAAGGCTATCGGCTCCTGCCGAGGTGGACCAGAGGAAGCGGCCGGGAAACGCAGCACCAGGTATGCCACCGACACCAAACGCGCCCACTTCGTAATATGTGTTTGCCAACAATGGATTGCCGCCATTCGGTATCGACAAGCTGCTTTGCTGTGCGCCGCGCGTACCTGCATGAATGGTTTTAGGACCATTTAACGTTGAATTGGTGTGCAACTCGACGGCTCCCGGTCGCACCGTCATGGCTGGTGCGCCGCCAACACTCACCGCATACACAGCGATGGCATCCCACGAATCCTTGGGCGGCTCGCCACCCAGGAACTCGAGCTTTTGCTGAAACCACATGTTTGAATCGATGTAGCAGGACAGCGTGGAAAACTGCACCGCGCCAACATAGATGACGCCATCGCTGCCTATCTTTACTCCCTGAATATCGGCATGCTTGCCATCGCCGGTGCTGTACCAAGAGCCGCGAATCTTGCCGTCGTTATCACAACGCAGCAAAATCACCGTTTCGATACCATTGGAAAAACCTTCATAGGATGAATACGAGGTCGCGCCGGAAATCCGGATAGTAGCTTCGCCACCCGATGCAGCCACATTAAACTTCGCAACACGCCACCAGCCATTGCTTAATCCAACATTTTGCTGCTGGCCAGGGCCACGCACCGCCATGGTAATGAAGCTCGGCGTCGTGATCGGTCCTGACATGGTGCCGCCAGTTAAAGGCAGCGCATTGTACGGTCCCGCCGCAAACGCCCGATCCATTTCATTCAGTTTCTCGTTGACGTTAGGCATGCCGTCATAAAATTTATCGGCCATTTAAATTCCTTCAATTTGTAGTGGTGCAGAATAAGTGTCAAAGTACGGCGTCGTTACCGCGTCGCTATTGCTGGCTTTGCCATACAGCATGTAGTCCTGCTCCAGCAGCGGATCCGGATTTTCCGGAAACAGGCTGAACAGCATCGCCTTGCCCTTGCCGCTCTCGCGCAGGATGCGCATGAAGCGGGCACGGTCCATGGGCGTCAGGTGCGTCAGATTGATGCTCAGCTTGTCGCTGGTCGCGCCCAGTGCGGTTTTCAAGGCACCAGCACCCGTGCGGTAATTTTCACTGCTATCGAGCGTCTGCAACTGGGCGCCATACTCGGCGTTACATTGCGGTGACCAGTAGTTGCCCACCACCAGACGCGAAATTTCCAGGTAGCCTTCCGGGCTTTGTGGCGCAGACACATCGATCACTATCTGGCGCACGCGCGCAGGGGCGAACCATGTCACGCCGTCCGAGCCGCCGCCGCGTGCCCAGGTATTCACGCCCCCCCATTGATAGGCGTTCCAGCCGAGCGGCAGCCCCCCCCAGGGATAGGAACCATGCACAGCAGCCGGGCACGGGAAGATGCTGCCAGTGTCGAACACCGGCACGGCGTCGCCCGGCTGGGCATAGCCGCGCACGCGCATGCGCGCGCTGCTGGTCATATTGGTAGAGATCAGCGCCACGCAGGCGATGGACTCCTGTGTCGGCCAGGTGGCGGTGATGGTCTGTGCCGTGCCGCTGGCGCGTAGCACGGCATTCTTGCTGTCGCGCTGCAGGTTGGCCGGACCCAGTTCGCCGGTTTGGCTTGATGCCGTCAGCACCGCGCGGTCAGCGGCGTTGTCGTGGATGATGCGAAGATTGCTCATGGCAGCAGTACCCCTTCCAGAGTGAGATAAATGGTTGGTGAAATAAACCCGGTGGCAACGCCGATATGCCCGGGGGCGGCATATTCCCGGCGCCGCTTCGACAGCATCACCTCGGCTATCCCGATACTGGTGGACGAAATAAAAAAACCCGCCGAAGCGGGTGTGGGGTGAGCGACTGATTTGCTACACGGCCTTGACCATCACGTAGGCCCGGCCGTCCGGCTCGATCGAAATGACGCGCCCGACCGCCTGCAGGTACTGCTTCATGCTGAGATCGTCCTCATGCACGGCGATGCCCTTGATGCCGGCGCCGTCCTGCACCGGCACGATGTAGTCGCCAGGCAGCGCGCCCAGCACGTTGACCGGCACGCGGCCGGCGATGGCGATGCGGTCGACCTTCTGGCGCGCCGCTTCCAGTGCGGCGTCGAAGGCGGCCATGGCTTCAGTGTCCTGCTGCACAGCAGTGTTGTAGGAAGCCAATGCCGCCGCAAAGGTCACCTGCTTTTGGGCCCAGACCTCATCGCTGTCGCCCGGTTCGGTTACCACGTCCTCGTATTCCGGCGGGTTGGTGCCAGGTACTGCCTGCTGCGCGACCTTGTCTTCACGGCGGAGGGGTGGAATCGGCACAGGCCCTGCCTGGGGCGCTGGGCGCTGCCCTACGTCATTCGCCCAGGAATCACCGCCGACAAACGAGGGAGCGGTCGATTTGATCGAGAACATGACGGCATCGGCCCACAGATCGGTGACCTTATTTCCCGCAGTGATACCGACAATCTGGCCTGGCGCTACGATGCCGCACATCGAGCTTTTGAAAATATATTCAGCATAGTCATTACCCATCGTATTGACCGTGCCTTTGTTATTACTACTGCGTCCAGTGACAGTATTAGCCATTACGATCATTGCTGCGTTTGCTGTGTTACCCCAGTCCCCATCGCACCTTCGGAACCCAGCCGAACTAGACACAACCAAAATATCTGCGCCCTGCACCCCATCCTGCGCTATGGTATGGGAATATGTCGTGGCTACTTCAGTCGGAGTACCCGCCCGAAGTCGCGGCATGTAGATTTGCCCATCTCCTGAGACGGAAAGCAATGTTCCCGAGTGATTTCCAGAACCAGCATCGAAGGCCTTGAGGCGCATACGATAGCCCTGATAGTATGGTACGTTGTTACCGGCAGAAACATCCCAATGAAATGTTCCCGGATACGCAAGGCCAGCTATACCGCCTATACCCAGTGTCAGCATATTCCGATATGCGCCACCGGCCATTGTATTTTCTTCGCTGCCCGAGTTAAGAAATGATGTGCTGGGGCCACCGTTTCCAACAAATACGGTAGACCTGAACATAGTGGCTGCAGTAGATGCATTCGTCTCCGCAGGTGCAACCCCCCTGTATCTTGGCGGATAGGCCGCAGTATTTCCCGAGTCATACACCATTGTTCCAGCGGGCGTCGCTGTCACTGATACTGGCTGTGCGTATGTTGTAGCGGTAAAGCCCTGCAGACTAAATGACGCCGAACCAAACGTCCCGGCTCGGAAATTCAAGTACACCTCGAAAGTTCCGTTCACTTGCTGAAAAACCTGTATCCGCGCGTTTATCGAAATGGTGCCATTAAACGTCGAATCGTAGTAAAAGCCACCCCGAACACCCAGCATGAGGACGAAGGGGGAACTGGCGTCTGCTGCCCAGCTATCATTCAATACCCCGTCAATGCGCAGATGCTGTGCATTGGAGCTGCTATCCATGGCAAATGCGGCAATCCGATACCAGAGGTCTGTCGGGGGGTTTTGTCCAATGTAGCTGTATCCATATTTATTGGTAACACCCACCGCCACAGGAGAATTTGTTGCAATTGGGATGTTCGGATCAAGCCACGCCGGATTCATGAATCCATTCGGCCCGCCCACCGGCGACATGCCCACCTTCGGCGCATACGACGCCACCACGGCACCGCGCCCGGCCAGCTCGTTCAAGCGCTGGATCGTATCCTTTTGTCCATAGTAGAAAAAATCACCCATTACAGTTCCTCGATTTCAATGTTGGTGGCGTAAGCCTGGAAAGATGGCGTGGTGATGGCGGCCAGGTTGGCCAGGCGTCCATACACCTGGTGCGTCTGCTCCAGTTCGACGTCGTCGTTATCCGGATACAGGCTGACGAAGAGCGGCAGCGAAAGACCGTTGCCGCGCACGATGCGCCACAACTCGGCACGGTCCAGCGGCGTCATGTGATCGAGCGTCAGCGACAGCTTGCGGTACCTCGCGCCCCGTTCGACCTTCTGGCTGCCAGCGCCGTTGCGGTACTGGCTGCTGGTGTCGACCGGCGTAATGCCAGACCCATACGAGGCGTTCCGCTCAGGACTCCAGTAAGCGCCTGCCACCAGGCGCGCGGCTTCGATATAGCCCGCCGGATTGTCAGGATCGGCCAGGTCGATCACCAGTTTCCTGACGCTGCGCATCTGGAACCAGCAACGGGCGTAGGTACCGCCGCCGTAGCTGTAGGCGTTCACGCCCAGCGGCAGCGCGCCCCAATCCCACATGCCCAGCCGCGCATACTCGCACGCCTCCATGACGCCGGAATCGAACGTTGGCCAAGCATCGCCAGGCTCGATATAGCCGCGCACGCGAATGGTCGCCGCTGGAGTCAAGTTGCAAAACGGCAGCGCCACGCCACCGACAATTTCCGGTGCCGGCCACGTCGCCGTAATGCTTAACTGGGTGCCAACCGCACGAAGCACTGAGGACTTGCTTTCACGTTGCAGGTTAGCCGGGCCCAGCGTGCCGGCCTGGCTCGATGCCGCCAACACCGCGCGGTCGGCCGCGTTGTCATAAATAATACAAAGATTTTTCATATAGATTCCAGTAATGAACTTTATGGCAGAAACTGCCCGTCGATTACGAAGAAAGGCGAAGGATCGCTGACCGTCGACCCTTCCGGCGGATTCCCGCTCATGAGGCCCGACATGAACATCAGACCTGTCGAATATGCGACGCGATCATTTTCACGCAGCAGAAATTGCCGGCTGTCCACCTTTATATAACCGGGTTCCCGGTCGATATAGTCAACGTCGTAGTAAGGACTGTTACCGATGGCAACTGGACGGCCAGTGGCGGGCAAGTGCGCAGCGGAAGACACATTGCCCGCAGCGACAGGAAACGTGATATTGGGTGCGGCAAAGTCATGGGCAATGGCGCCATTGCTATTTCTCAATAGCAAACCAAATCCTGAACTGCCCCGTGAACTGGCTGCGGAAATCGTTGAAAATGCCCATATATCAACCGCGTACTGCTGATCGAATCCCGCATAATCGGGGTTGCCGCCGCAATAGGCGCCGATGGTGTACACGCCATTTCTATAACCGGTACCGACAATACCTACCCGCCGGCCCAAGGGTAGATCGACAGCCCATAAAACAGGCCTGGCGGATGTGAAGGTATACCTGGAATAACCGGCGGTGCGAACGCCTCCGGAAGTCGATGGCTGTTCCACGTGCGATAACGTTGCCTTGCCAATACACTCCGTGCCACGTGATTCGCTGTGCACTACCAATTCCTGCATTGCATTGCTAATCCTGAGTCCAGTATTCATTTGAGATAGACTCCGGCAAATGTGCGGTTTTGAGAAGATCCCGTCCCCGTTGCCGGAAAACTGAAACGCGGAACGCCCGATCGTTCGTCGTAGCTCCAGTTACTGTGCGTCGCACCATCGCTGTAGACCACCATCGGCGTACGGCCTCTGGGCATAAGGGGATAGGAACGCACAATCTCGGCACCCGATATTTCAATGATGTCGAGACAAACTCCCCCGGCAGCAATGCGCGAATCGAAGACCACCGAACCGTCGCGGCGGATTTTCAGACCGGTACTCATTTGATGTATTCTCCCAACTCAATATAGGGCAGCGAATTAACGCCGTCGTAAAAATACAGTCCGCTACTGGTCATGTCATAGCCGGCGCCAGTGCCATTTGCAGCACGCGCAGGGCTGCGGATCAGCGCGAACGACCCCGTGACAGCCGACAGCACTCCGCTAAAGGTGGCGTTCCCGGCTGCGATAGTGAATCCCGGGGCAAAGATACGTCCGTCCGACGAGATTTCGAAATACTGTTTTCCTGCTCCGTTGTTGTAGTCACCAAAGCGCAAACCCTGCGCACTCAGGTGAAAGCCCTGCCCATTGCCCACGCCATTGGGCCAGGTATAACTGGCAGTCGGATAACCTGAGCCGCCATGGATGGTCGAGGAGGAAATATCGCCGGCCACCACAGTACCAAGCTTGGCTTTGAGGGCACCCAGATTGTCAACGGCAAGCGCTTTGCCAGCGATCGATCCATCGATCAGCAAGTTGCCATTCAACACCGTTCCCAGATCCAGCCAGGTGCCATTATCAAAATACCTCGTTACGACATGCGTCGCGTCATACAAGGTCACCACGTCGCGATTCATAGGCGCGCCATAGCCTGCGCATCCCAGTTCGTATACGGCCGACGCATCCGACCAGGCCGAGTAGCCAGGTGCCGTCACCGTCACCGTGCCGCGCTGGCCGGGGGCGCCATCGGCGGCCAGGCGCGCAGCGGCGGCCCATTCGCCTGGGGCGATGTCGTCGGTCGCCGCGCTTGAAACGGCCGTGGCGCCGGACATGAACAGATAGGCGCCGCCCGCCGACGGGACCTGGGTCGACCACCCATTGTTCAGTCCTGCCAATTTGCCCGTGGCAAACGTAAACGTACAGACGGCCGTGGGCAGCGGCGGCGCAATATTGGTCGCGCCGCGCTGGTAGATGGGCACGGAAATCACGTTCAAACCATCGACGCCATCCTTGTCAAGTTGCACCGCCCCCGCCCACTCATTGGCGGCGATACTGTCCGTGGCATTGCGCGAACTGGCGGTGGCCACGCGCACGTACAACGGCGCCGTGCCGGGCGGAATATTTTTCGACCAGCCATTGGCCAGGTCGTTGCCGGCCGGCGTCGTGATCGCGGCGATAGCAAAGTTAAAGATCACGCCGCCCGGGGTATCACCGGGCGGCGCAGCGGCACGCTTGTAGGCGAAGGCCTGGCCCGTGTTCAAACCGGACAGGCCCGTCTCACCGGCAGCGCCATCGAAAACCTTGCTGATCATGTAATTAGCTACATAGTCGACGCCAAACTCCCGGATACGGGCCTGCACCAGGGCCGTATCGGTAGTCATACTGGAAAAATCAACCGTGGCCACGTTGCCGTTGACCCGCAACGCCGTGCCGGACGATACCGAAAACACGATATCGCCCGTCACGTTCACGGGCTTGGCGGTAATGGCGATCGATGCGGGCGCACCCTCGCCCGCGCTATTGACGCGAAACACGGGTGTGCTGGCGGCCATCAGGATCGCCTTGCCATCGGCCGTCGTGCTGAAGCGCTCCGCAGTCGCCTGCAGCAGCGTATCGCGCTCTCCCACAATCGCGCTCATGCCAGCACCCCCACCGTCACTCTGCCCGTCAGCCAGAAGCGCGACAGCAGCACCACCACGCCCGGCACGCCATCCTGCAAGCCGAAGCGTTCGGCGCGCAGCCGCACGGGCTGTCCCAGTTCCAGCATCATCATCTCGGGTTCTCCATCGAATTCATAAATGGTGCGCGGTACCTTGTTCAGGGCCAGGCGCCGCTGCGCTTCCGCGCGGGCGTCGGCCCGCGTCTTCAGGCAGGTATCGATCTGCACCGGGTCGTCGCTCAGGCGATAACGCGCGCGCACCGCCTCGTCCACCACGGTCTCCGTCAGCCATTCCGTCGCATACAGGTCGGCATGCGCGGGCGGAATGCTCGTCGTCAGGGCCGCCTGCAGCGTCCAGTTGCGGTCGAAGCCGATCTTCACGGCGGCCGTCACGGGCAGACGCTGCGCGGGACGCAAGGAGCGCTCGCGCATCTGTTCCGGACCGATTTCCAGCAGCACGCCGGCGGCCGGCAGCGCGATCTGCACCAGGCGCAACTGGCCGGTGCGCGACATGACCGCCTGGGCGCCCACGCTGGCCGCCAGTTGCTGGATGGCCTGCGCCTGGTTCGTGCGGTCCGCAACATACAGGCCCACGGGCTGCGGGTGGGCCGCATCGAAGGCAGCCAGGTTGACCAGGTCCAGGTCGGCCGGGGTAAAACGGTCGGCCGCCTTGCCGTAGGCAGTGGCGATGCGCTGCACCAGCGGGGCGATGCGCGGCGCATAGCCGCCGCCCTTGTCGCCCTGCACGCTGGCCGTGATCGTCGTGGAAAACGGATCGGTGGTCAGGTTGAAGCGCCCCGCCTGGTCATTGAGCGCCACGGCAATCGGCTTGCCGTTGGTGCGCACCTCGAAGGTCGACTCCACGGCGCCGAGAAAACCGTACTCCAGGGTGGCCGGGTTGGTCAGCAATGGCGTGACGTTGTGGCACTCGCCAAACGGTATCGGCAGGATGGCGTCCTTGTTGGGCGTCGCGCCCCCCAGCTTCGCCTCGGAGATCGGCGTATTCAGGCGCTGCAGCTTATCGCGCAGCACCAGGTTGACCGACTCGCGCCCCGGGCTGGCCACGTCGGCGATGATGCCGTCGAAGACCAGCTGGAAGTCGGCACGCGGCCAGGAAGGATCGCCGGCCCAGGCCTTGATGGGCCGGTTCATCCACACGTCGCCCAGCCAGCCATCGAGCGCGCCATCGGCGTTATCGAGTTCGATATCGCCGCCCGACAGCCCCGCCTCGCCGGACAGGCTGACCTGCTCGGTGAAGGCCAGGCCGCCCTTGGCCAGCGGCTGGTAGGCGGTATTTGCCGGCACTTCAGCCGGACCGGTAATGTATGGCCGCGAGGCGATATACCGCGTCACCTCGCTGCCGGCCACATTCACCTGTGCTTCGATCAGCACCATGCGGATGGCCGACGGACTTTGCAGCCACTGCTGAAATTGCGCATCGGTCATGCGTACTCTCCTTTCACTGCATTGGCCCAGGCGGATGCCCGGGACGATTTGTCCACGCCATCGACCACCGTCCTGGCGGCATGGGCGTTCGATTCGACGGTGGCCTGGATGGTGGCGCCCGTCTGCGCCCGCTGGTCGGCGCGCAAGCCTTCCAATTCGGCGCGCATGGCCTGGTTGTCTTCGCGCAGGCCGCGGATTTCCGCCACCAGGACGTCGGCACCGACGTTCGCCGACGACGAGTAGCGCACGGGGTCGAACACGGCCGCCGTCACGGGGGAAGTCATCGCCGCCAGCGCGGCGACGGCGGGAGGATTGCTGAACTGCACGCCAAGATCTGCCGCACCGCCCATCGCCGCCCGCAAGCCGGCAATGGCCTGCGCCACCGTCAGCACGCTGTCATTGATCTTGACCAATCCCGATACCTGGGCATTGAGCGCATCGAGGCTGGCCTGCTGCACGTCGACTTGCGCGGCAGCCCATTTCAAGGCTTCCTTGTTCGCTTCCACCACGCGGGCGTAATCGGCCGCATAGCGGGCGTCGGAAGCGTTGACCACCTGCGACGCCGTCAGGAAGGCCTGCTCGGCGGCGGACAAGCCCGATTGCGCCGTCGCGTCGCCCGCGTTCGCGGCCGCCAGGGTTTTCTCGAACTGGGCCCGCGCCTCCGCATACTTCTGCTCCGGCGTGAGCGTCGACTGGGCGCCCAGCGCCATGCTGGAATTGAGTCCGTTCAAGGTCGTCACCCACGATTTCGATTTCTCCAGCGCCGACTTGGCCGCCGCCGATTCCGTTTCATACGCCTTGGCCAGCGCATCCTTCGCGCTGGTCACTGCCTTGACGGCCTGGATCTGGTCGAACAAGCCCCGGTTGCCTTCCGCGATGCTGGCGCGCTGGGCGGCCAGCAGCTGCGCTTCGCTTTGCGTCAGCTGATTCAACTGCTGTTGCAGGTCCCGCCGTTCGCTGGCGATCTCGCTGGCCGTCTTGCTTGCTTCGGCCAGCTCGCCCGTGGCCCCGGCCAGGTCGGAGGCATAGTCCGCGGCAGTCTTAAATGGTTCCGCAAGAGCCAACAAAGACGCGTACAGCTCGGCAGCCCCATCCCGGCCCATTGCGACACCATCGGCAGCCGCGAGCACGGCAGCCTTGAAACCCTCCATGGTCGTCACTCCCGCCATGCCCAGTTTACCCATGGCGTCATTGACCGATTTGCTAATCGGCGCCATACGCTCCGCTTCAGTAAGGAAATTCTGCACAAAGAACGCCGTGCCGCTGGTCAGCTTGTCGATGCCACCGGTCACTTCGATCAGACGCTCACTCAATTTCACGGCGCCCAGGCCTGTCGTATTAAACGACTTACCCAGCACCGCCAGCACATCCGCCACTTGTATGTAGTCATTCGCAACGCGCGCCAGGGTCTCCAGATAACCCTCGCCGACTTTCTGGTACTGTTCCAGTCCTCCCACGCCAAATTTGGCCATGTCGTCGCCCAGCTTGGAGAATGCTGCTTCCAGCGCCTTCTGGATTTCGTCCCCCTTCAAGTCTTTCAGCGATATCTTGCCCAGATCGACCACGAAGGACTTCAGCCGTGCGTTAAATGCGTCACCGCCCATGCCCAGCATGCCGGCAGCCGCCTTGACGGTATCGGACAGGCCGAGAATGACTTTGCCGAACTGGTCGTTCGCCTCGCGGTCAAGGCCACTCAACGCCGTACGTTTCTTGTCACTGGAAAACCAGCCACCCGACGTCTTGGTATCCGTATACTGGCTCGCCGACACACCACCCGTCTGAATGCTATCCAGAGAGGCCTTGTTCAATATCAAGCCTGTGTCGATCGTCGTCGTTTTGCCGCCAAAGATGGAACCCAGGACGCCGCCCGTGATTTTCCCGACCAGGCCCCCCGTCAGCTTATCGAGTGTCAGGCCAATGACGCCGCCCGTGATGGCAACGGCGAGCGCGGAAGAGCCAAACGTCGCCGCACTGCCCTTGCTATCCGGCGCCATGGCGCCTGTCACGCCGGAATTGCGCATCAACAGTCCGCCCAAGCCACCTATGCCCGCCGCCACCTGGCGCAGCGAGTAGGCCATCGATGCCGAATAAGCGAGCCCAAGTCCGGAGTTTTTCTCCATGATTTCCAGCGAATTCTCGATCGAATTGCTCTTTGCGCTGCTGTCACCCAATACCGTGCCCGTGCCAGTTGCCGTTTGTCGGTCCTTGGCAGTGGTATCGCCACCACCGCTGCCGGAAACGGCGACACCGATTGCCGCCAGCATGCCGGCCACCATGGCAAATGCGCCTATGTTGGCGGGAAATGGGGCTGCCAGCGAAGCGGCAAGGGCCGACGTGCCAAAGGCGCTGGACTTGGCCGCTTCCGCGGCAGCCACCGGACCAACTGAGGCTGCGGCACTGGTAATCTCAGCCGTCGTTGCGGCTGTTTTCGCCGTCGTCACCAGGGTGATATTCGTCAGCTTTTCAAACAGCGACTTGGCATTCATGGCGAACTCATAGGCACGA
The DNA here is from genome assembly GCF_009208755.1 of Janthinobacterium sp. FT14W. Lineage (NCBI taxonomy): Bacteria > Pseudomonadati > Pseudomonadota > Betaproteobacteria > Burkholderiales > Oxalobacteraceae > Janthinobacterium > Janthinobacterium sp. FT14W. Next base: position 50,633 of record NZ_WFLL01000026.1, read on the forward strand.
AAACCCTTCTCCACCTTTTCCATGACTTCATAACCGGTCGAGTGCTCCTTGAAGAAGCCTTTCGCCGCCGTGGCCATTTCGCGGTATTGCTTGACGGTCGACATGTGTTTTTTGTCTTGTGCCTTGTCCTTGTCTTTGTCGGTCTTCGCCTCGCCCATTTCCTTGGAAAAAGTGAAATCGATATCATCTTGCGCCTTCCTGAAGCCCAGCAAGGCTGTGGTCATTTTGCCGATGGTGCCGCCGACCTTGCCAAAGGCCTTCTCCAGTTTTTTCGCCAACTTATCGGCAAATTCCCCTGTTTCCTTCCACTCCGCCTCGCTATATTTGCGCGCGGGCGCCGCCGGTGCCGCCTTTGCCTTGGCATCCGCCGCGTCTTTTCCGGCGGTATCGAGCTTGTCCTGGCGCTGTTCATCAAACGCAAAAGCGCCATATTTGGCGCCTGCGCCGGCTGTGGCGGCGCTCCCTGCGGCGCGGAAGGCCGCCAGCCGCGTATAGGCATTGCCCAGTCCATTGACCACCTTGAATGCATCGGCCAGCGATTTCGCCTCGCCGCTATTGAGTGCTCCCAAGGCCTTCGAGGCGGCAGTGGCATCGCGTGCCTGCTCCGCCAGGGCGCGCAGCAACAGCGCCGACGATTCCGCCTCCATATTGGCCGCCTTCATGCCTTCGGCCGCAGCCAGGCTGGCCTCGCTGATTGCTTTCAGTACCTGCGCGGTGTCGGTCGCCTTCGTCAAATCAATGACAAGTTTTAATTCTGTTATCTCTGGCATGGTTGGCCCATAAAAAAAAGCCGCGCATGGCGGCCGGGTTGGAAAATGCGGGTCAGCCCGCCGCATGCTGGTGCGACAAAAACAACGCGTCGAGCTGGTCCAGCAGCTGGTGCTCGAACGGCTCGATGGCGATGCCGTGGCGCGCCTGCCAGGCGAGGATTTCCGTGCTGGCGATGGGGTTGACGGCCATGCCGTTCTGGCGCTTGCGGTTCAATTGCGCGAACCACTCCCACACGTGGGCCAGCTCGAACGGCATGGGCGGCGTCGCCTCTTCGGGCGGCGCGCGGTACAGCGGATGGCGCCGGGCCGCATCGATATGCTCGCCCTTCGCATGGCCATCGGCAGCCCGCGCGCCGCGCTCGAACTGGTGCCCGGCGTAGCGCAGCAGGCTAGCCGTCAGAGTTTCAAAAAATTGGCCTCGTTTTCCAGCGCCGTGGTGACCTTTTCCTGCCAGGTCGGGTATTTTTCAAAGGCCGCTTCCAGCAGTGCCGGATCGAGCGGCACAGGCGCGCCATTGCTGGTGAAGCCATACCAGCCGGTGACCACGGCCAACGCCAGGCGCTTCTGGTTGCCGTCGATGGCTTGCACCAGCAGCTCCGCGCCTTCGTCGGTGGACGCGTCGATGGCGGTCTTGCGGCGCGCCGATTTCTTGTAGCCCTCGGCGCGCACGGCGTTGTTGGCCAGGCGGTATTGTTCGCTGTTCTTGCCGACGATGGTCAGGCCGGCCACCGCTTCGCCATCCGCGTCAAAGATGACGGGCACGTCGAAGGTGACGGGAGTGGCAGCCGCGTGGATGTTGCCGATGTCGAAACCTGCCTGGATTTTTTGTGCGTTGTTCATGTGTGCTGCTTTCTGGATGAAGTAGAAAAGTATAAAAAAGGCCGCCATCACGGCGGCCCCGGTGCAGGTGCTAGCCGCTTACAGCGCGCTGTCCTGGATGCTCAAGGTGGTCGCTTCGTGCTGCGCGTCCGTGCCCTTGTAGCGCAGGACGTCGAAGGCGCAGGTGACGATCTTGTTTTTCTCGCCGTCGTCGATCTTGGCCGAGGTGATCTTGATGCGGCCCATGGCCAGCGCCAGCACGTCGGCGGTCGGCGCCGTGCCCGACGCCATGGCGTAGGCCAGCGGGATTTCCGTCTCGGACTTGAAGTAGTCGAGGTAGGTGGCGTCCTGCAGCAGCACCGTGAACTGGCCCGAGCCCATCACCTTGCCGCGCGAGGCAGCCGTCGCGTACTTCGAGCCGATCACGGGATCGACCTTGACCTGGCCGTCGAGCGAGACGGACATGCCGGTGCAGATCTGCGACGGGATGCCGTTCACCGACAGCATCGCCGTGGCGCCCGAGAACTTGCCGTTGCCCGGCGCGGCCAGCGGCGTAGGGAAATACGGCACGGCCGTGGTCGGGCCTTCCGCCTTGCCCATCAGGGTGAAGTCCAGGCTGGTGATGCCGTTCGGCTGCACGGCGATGTCCATCTTGCTGACCAGCTGGTCGACGAAGCTGCGGTGCACGCCGATCTTCGGGTCCTGCACTTCGGCCGTGAACCAGTCGGTGGTATGGCCCGTCAACGGGGTGAAGCTGCGCTTGCCCACCGCCGCCACGCCGACGGAATCGCCGGCCGCCTTGACGATCATGGCCGAACCGTCCATGAACTGGCCATTCAGGTTGGTGGCCGTCACCGACGTGACGAAGAAGTTCTTCGCATTGTTGGCGGCGGCCGGCGCCGTCATGCCGGTGATGCGCACCACGCTGCCGGCGCGGAAGCCTTCCGACAGCCAGGAACCGGCGCTGCGGGTCAGGCCCGTGGCGGCGGCGGCGATGGTGGTTTGCGCGGCAGCGACGCCGCCGGCCGTGAAGTCGCGGCGCAGCAGCGCGGCCATCAGCGGTGCATACGTGCCGCATGCCGCTTCGGCCTTGATGGCGCCCGTGGTGCGGAAATTGCCCAGGCGGGTATCGCCCTGCTGCTGGCTGGCGTCGATTTCGGCGCTTGCGTATTTGTCCGCTTCCGTGTCGAAGGTGGCCGTGACGCGGGGATAGATCTGGCCGCCGCCGGCGGCAGCCTTGCTGCCTTCCGCGCTTTGTTTGCTGATAACGATCAAGCTGTCGATGCCGTTTGCTGTCGATGCCATAAGTAATACCTTTCGTGGGATGAAAAAAAAGACCGCGTCTGCGGTCTTGAGGGGGGAACTGCCGATAATCAGGAAAATAAAAAGCCCGCGCACGGTGAGGCGGCGGGCTGGCGTCCGGACGGCGCGGGGCCGTGCCGGACGAAAAATGGGCGTAAGGACCGTGAAGGCCGTTCGCTGCGCTGATTTCTCCTATCGGTGTCGCGCCGTGAGCGCGTCTATTACGAGTGGAGAAGCATGTGGTGCTGCCGTACTGCCATGTTGCCGGTGTTGCTGTTGCTGCGTGATCGAGACTCTATTGTAGGGGCATTTTTTTCCGTGCCAGGCATATTGCAAAATCTTTTTAATGACCGAGGCGGCGCATGGCACGGGCGCCGTGCGACTGGAAGATGGACTCCAGCTCGCTGACCATGTCCTTGATGCGTTCGAGCTCGAAGCCGCCAGAGCAGCTGATGGCCGCTTCGCCGGCGCCGTGGCAAGCCTTGCAGGCGACAGGCGCGCCAGCCTGCATGGCGGCGACCACGCCCGTGCCGTGGCAGACCTTGCATTTGCTGTCGAGCCAATGCGCGAGCGACGCTTCGGCCACGCGGCGGTACAGGGTAGCGGCGGCCTGCGCATCCCAGGCCGTCTGCGCCTTGACCCAGCGCCGCGCACGGCCTTTTTCCGCGACGGCTGCCGTCCAGGCGCGCAGCAGCTGCGCCAGGTTGCCCGCATTGCCTTCGAACAGGCGGCTGACGGTGCCGTCCGCGTACTTGACGCGGCACAGCAAGGCGCCCATGTCGCCGGCCAGCGCCGCCGCCGCGATGACATCCAGGTCGTGGTGGACGGCATCGTCGCGCAAATTCTGCGATGACAGCGATGCGATGAATTTTTCTGCAAATCCCATGATTTCTCCTCGTTGATTCTTGTCTCAGTTTTCCTGCGCCGGCCCGAACAGGGCCGCCACCAGCGGATCGCGGCGCGCCGCGCCACTGGGCCAGCAGGCCGTGCGGCGCACCTGCGGCGGCAGCTCGGCCCAGCCATCGGCGTCGTCATCCTGTTCGCCCAGCGCGTACAGGGCGGGTCGCTGGCGCCCCGGCTCGGTGCAGTGGCGCTGCGCCAGGTGGATCTGTCCCATGCCGCACATGTGGCGCAGATAGCGGCTCATGGTGCCCGCATCGAGTCCCAGCAAGGCGGACAATTGCGCCGCGCTGGCCTGGCCCTGCTCGCGGATGTATTGCGCGATGCGGGCGATATGCAGCTGCGACTTCTTGCTGCGTCCCTGTAACTGGCGCCCCTGCCGCGGCGCCGCCCTGCTTTCAACCAACTGACTGCTGTTCAACATCTGCCTGACCTCCCGTGGTGTCGCCAACCGGCAGACGCTGTAGTGCGTTTGCGACAGGCAACATGTAGACTTTATCAATCGCTAATGTTAAAGTCAAGCATTTGGTAATTTATCAAACGGTAAATTTCAGGTTTAATGTGGAGATGGATATGTATCAATACAGACGCGACCGCCTGCTGGCCCTGATCGGCGAGCGCTACGACAACACGCGCAAGAAAATTTCCGACGTCAGCGGCTGGAGCGAGGCGCGCATCTCGCAAATCCTCTCGCCCACCTACCGCGAGGGACGCGCGTTCAGCGAAAAGATCGCGCGCAAGCTGGAAGCGGACCTGCAGCTCGACAGCATGTACTTCGACCAGGGCGCGGCGCCCGACCAGGCGGCGCTGGCCGCGCGCGCGCTGGGCGAGGTGCAGCCGGTGGAGGTGGTCGATGGCGAAGACGAGCGCTTCTACCCGATCCGCAAGGTCAAGTTGCGCCTGTCGGCCGGCATCACGGGCTTTGCCATCGAACCGGAAACGCACGACGGCAGCACCATCAGCGTGCCGCGCAGCTGGGTCGAGCGCAACGGCTACCGCCCTGAAAAACTGGTGGCGATCAAGGTCAAGGGCGAGAGCATGGAGCCGGCCCTGTACGAGGACGACGTGGTGATCATCAATACGGCCGACAACCGGCCGGCCGACGGCATCGTGTTTGCCGTCAATTACGAAGGCGAACCGGTGGTCAAGCGCATGGCGCGCGACATCGGCGAGTGGTGGCTGACCTCGGACAACCCGGACCAGCGCAAATACCACCGCAAGCTGTGCCGCGGCAATGAATGCCTGATCGTGGGCAGGGTCGTGCGCAAGGAAAGCGACCGCATCTGAGAGCGAAATTTATCGATTGATAAACTTCGCTCTCAACTTGGCGTTTACGCCAGTGCTGCCTGGATCTGCTGCAGCGATGCCGGGTCATCCATCGACGTCAGGTCGCCCGGGCTGCGCCCTTCGCAAATGGCCTGGATCGAGCGGCGCAGCAGCTTGCCCGAACGCGTCTTCGGCAGCTGCGCCACGAACAGCACGCGCGCGGGCCGCGCCACGGCGCCCAGCTGGCGGTCGACCACGGCCATCACTTCGCGCTCCAGCGCCGCTTTCGCTTCGACGCCGTCGACACCCTGCGGGTCCTTCAGGATCACGAAGGCCATCGCCATCTGTCCCTTGAGCTTGTCCTCCACGCCCACCACCGCCACTTCCGACACGTTTGGGTGGCTGGTGATGCTTTCCTCGATCTCGCGCGTGCCCAGGCGGTGGCCGGCCACGTTGATCACATCGTCCGTGCGGCCCAGGATGAAGTAGTAGCCGTCCGCGTCGCGCACGCCCCAGTCGAAGGTGGAATACACTTGCCGGCCGCTGAAGGTGGACCAGTAGGTGTCGACGAAACGCTCATCGTCGCCGTACACGGTCTGCATGCAGCCGGGCGGCAGCGGGCCTTCCAGCACCAGCACGCCCTTCTCGTTGGCGCCGCACTCTTCGCCCGTCGCCTCGTTGAGCAGCTTGACCTGGTAGCCATACATGGCCATGCCCGGGCTGCCCAGGCGCGTGGGCGTGGCCGCCACCCCTTTGGCCACCGACAGGATCGGCCAGCCCGTCTCCGTCTGCCAGTAGTTGTCGATGATGTCCACTTGCAGTTCATCGGCGATCCATTGCGAGGTGGTTTCATCGAGCGGCTCGCCCGCCAGGTACAGCGCCTTCAGGGAAGACAAGTCGTATTTGCGCATCAGTTCCACCGGGTGCTTGCGCAGCACGCGGATGGCCGTGGGCGCCGAAAACATGCGCGTAACCCGGTATTTTTCGACGATGCTCCACCAGATGCCCGCATCGGGACAGATGGGCAGGCCTTCGTACAGGATGGTGGCCATGCCGGCGATCAGCGGGCCGTAGACGATATAGGAATGGCCCACCACCCAGCCGATATCCGAGGTGGCAAAGAAGGTCTCGCCGGGCTTGCCGCAGAAGTTGTACTGCATCGACGACGCCAGCGCCACCGCATAGCCGCCCACGTCGCGCTGCACGCCCTTGGGCTTGCCCGTCGTGCCCGAGGTGTACAGCACGTACGACGGTTCGTTCGATTCGAGCCACGCGACGGGCACCTGCGCGTCGAGATGCTGCGCGCGCAGCGCCGCGTAATCGGCGTCGCGGTCCTCTACCAGTTCCATCGGCACCAGGTGGCGGTCGACCAGCAGCACGTGCTGCGGCTTGTGGCTGGCCAGGCGGATGGCTTCGTCGAGCAGCGGCTTGTAGGGGATCGCCTTGCCATTGCGCGAGCCGGCATCGGCGGAGAATACCAGTTTGGGCTGCGCATCGTCGATGCGGCTGGCCAGGCTGTTGGCGGCAAAGCCGCCGAACACCACGGAATGCACGGCGCCGATGCGGGCGCAGGCGAGCATGGCGAAAGCCGCCTCGGCGATCATCGGCATGTAGATCAGCACGCGGTCGCCCTTGACCACGCCCAGCGACTGCAGGATGGCGGCGCAGCGCTCCACTTCGCGCTGCAGCTCGCGGAAGCTGTAGCTGCGCTCCGTATTGGTTTCCGTGGAAATGGCGATCAGCGCAGCGGCATCGCCCTGGCTGTCCACCCAGCGGTCCACGGCGTTGTGGCACAAATTGGTGGTGCCGCCGACGAACCATCTGGCGAACGGCGGGCGCGAATAATCGAGCACTTGCGAAAACGGGGCATGCCAATCGATCTTTGCCGCTTCCTCGCGCCAGAAAGCGTCAGGCGTGTCGATCGAGCGTTGATAAAATGCTGCGAAATTCATGTCTCCTCCGGTAGGCGTGCAATCTGTCGTTATTGTGGGTTCCTGCATGTTGTGCTTATCTGTTCATCTGCGTCCTCCGGTATGGCTATCCTGCGCAGCGAGCAGCTGCGTTGCGAACAATGCCGGCTGCGCCGCCGCGCAGGCACCCCGTTCCTGCGCGATGCGCGCGCGGTTTTGCGCCAGACTGGCGCCATCGAGCGGCATGCCGAACTGCCCGTCGCCGGGCGCCCTGGCAGTGGGCGACATCAGGCGCTGCAGCACGATATCGCCCAGCGCCTTCTTGAAATGCCCCGCTTCCCAGTACCAGCGGGTGGCACTATCCCGCTCATTGGCGGCGGGAATGTGCTCGCAGTTGTACGCGCCATAGCCGCTGAAATCAGTGAGGGAAATGCGCGCGTCCGGGTACTGCGCCTTGACCGCGCCCATAGCCAGCACCAGCCCTGTCTTCCACTCATCGAACAGGGGCCACAGCCCGGCCGCTTCAAACATGGCCAGCATTTGCGCGTGATACGGGTAAATCACCAGCTTGATGTCTGCCTGCGTGGCCGCCATTGCCAGCAAAAAGGCGCGCAAGGAGTGAAAGTCTTCGGTGGCAAGGCCGCGCGTCGATTTCCGGCGCAAGTTGGCAGCGCTTTCCTGTGCCCGCTGCGCAAACATCTTGTGGTAGCCATCGCGGCGCGCATGGGCGCCATATTCCAGCAAGGGATTGAAGCCGTCGGCCGTCAGGGTGGCAGCCTGCGCGTCATGCTGGATGCGCAGCGTATGCACGGCATCCTTGACGGAGGCCAGGGAAAAGAGCGTATCGAAGCGCCAGAACGCGCGCGCAGGAGCCGGGGCCGTGGTCGCGGCGACAGGGCGTGCGGCCGGCGCGGCAGCGGGGTTGAGAAAATCGATGAATTCCATGCCGACGATGACCGTGCGTGGCTGCACGCCAGCCTGCCGCAATTGCGCGAACTGGCTGGCGGACGTGGCCAGGCCCGTGCCGGGAATCGCCAGGTTATAGCCGGCGCCCAGCGCCGACAAGGCGCCGGCGCGCGGATCGAAGCCGATTTCGGCGCGCGAGTTGCCGAGGATGATGAATTGCGGCCGCCTGCGCAGCGCAAGCTCCTGCTTGATCTGGTTCTGGTAGCGGGTCAGGCCCGGCTTGACCGCATTGAAATCGTCGCGCAGCACAATGCCGTACAGGCCGTAAGGATCGACGATGGCCACGAAAGCGCCAGCCAGCAAGGAGCCTCCCGCCATCAGCAGCGCCAGGGTCGCCAGATACGACTTGAAGGGGGAAGCCGTCATGCTTTGCCCTCCCCTAGAACTGGAAATACAAAAATTCGGCGGGACGGTTCAGCGCCAGCATGCTCGCCAGCGCCAGCAGGGCGATGGCCGCCGCCCAGGCGGGGGAGGCGCGCCAGGTGAGCAGGCGCCGCATACCCCGCCCGCCCTGCCCGCCCGCTGCGGCACTGGCCTGGAAATCCAGCGCGGGCTCGAAACGGCGCATGATCTGCTGCGTATTCGGCATGGCAAACGTCAGCAGCGCCGCCACCGCTATCCACGTCCAGGTCTCGATGAAGACGGTGCCGCCGCCCAGGTAAAAGCCCGTGCCCATGGCCGTCAGCGCAGCCTGCAGCGGCAGCAGATGGACAGCCAGCGCATCGGGCAGGGCGAGGCCAAAGCCACCCGCCATGCCCTTGATGATCGTCAGGGCGACGGGCATGTCGGGGGCGCGAAAGAAGACCCAGGCAAGGCAGACGGCGGCAAAGGTGAGCAGGGTCGCCAGGACCTTCCCCACGCGCGTATCGCCAGCCAGGTGAAACCGGCGCGCGGCAGTGCTCCAGCCCTTGTGGATGGCCAGGTAGGCGCCATGCAGCGCCCCCCAGACGATGAAATTCCAGCCGGCGCCATGCCACAAGCCGCCCAGCACCATGGTGACCATCAGGTTCAGGTAGCGCCGCGCGGGCCCGCAGCGCTTGCCGCCCAGCGGGATGTACAGGTAATCGCGCAGGAAGCGCGACAGGGTCATGTGCCAGCGGCGCCAGAATTGCGCGATATTGCGCGATTGATAGGGCGAGTCGAAGTTCAATGGCAGGCGCACGCCGAACAGGCGCGACAGGCCGATGGCCATGTCGGAATAGCCGGAAAAATCGAAGTACAGCTGGAAGGCATACGCCAGGACTCCGCCCCAGGCGACCAGCAGCGAGGGCGCGGCCGGGTTGTCGAACAGCGGCGCCGCATACGGGCCGATATTGTCGGCAATCAGCACTTTTTTTGCCAGGCCGATGAAAAAGATGGTGCTGCCGATGGCGACATTCCTGGCCGACAGGCGAAAGATGCGCCGGTCGGCGAACTGCGGCATCATCTCCTTGTGGTGCAATACGGGGCCCGCGATCAGGTGCGGGAAATAAGTGACGAACAGCAGGTAGTGGACGAAGCGGCTTTCCTGCGCCCGGCCCTTGTAGGTATCGACCAGAAAGGCGATCTGGGTAAAGGTAAAAAAGGAAATGCCGATCGGCAGAATCACATGCAAGGCGGGCAGCGGCTGCGCCAGCAATTGCGCCGCGCTGGCAAGGAAAAATCCCGCGTATTTGTAGTAGGCGAGCAGGCCAAGGTTGGCGGCGATGGCCGCCGCCAGCAAGCCTTTGCGGTGGCTGGCGCGTCCTGGCGCAAGCAGGGCCGCGCAGCCGTAATTGAAGATGACGGAGCCCAGCAGCAGCGGCAGGTAGCGGTAATCCCACCAGCCGTAGAAGAACAGCGAGGCGCCTGCCAGCCAGGCTGCCGCCCCCCATTGACTGCGGCGTCCCAGGATGAAGAATCCCGCGACCGTGATGGGCAGATACGCAAACAGGAAGACGTAGGAATTGAATAGCATCTGTTCACCGGTCTGGCAGCGTTAAGGTTTGCTGATGGTGGCCACGTGCCGCAATGGCGCGGCGTCATGCCATTTTTCCCCGTCGTTCGTTTTCCGACTAGCGGAAAAATCAATTTTTCTTGAGATTCATGACAGGCCGGGCCCCCGCGGCCCGGCCAGCAAGGCTTATGCGCCGAAGGAATCGCCAGGAACGCGCACGGCCCCTTCCATCAGCACGCGCGCGCTGCGGCTCATGATGGCCTTGGTAACGCTCCAGGCGCCGTCGACCAGCGCCGCTTCCGCCCCCACCATCAGGGTGCCGGACGGGTGGCCGAAACGTACCGAGTTGCGCGCGCCGCCGCCCGCCGCCAGGTTGACCAGGGTGCCGGGAATGGCGGCTGCCGTGCCGATGGCCACGGCCGCCGTGCCCATCATGGCGTGATGCAGCTTGCCCATGGACATGGCGCGCACCAGCAGGTCGATCCCGCCCGCGTCCACCGGCTTGCCGCTGGACGACACATAGCTGGCCGGCCTGGCGACAAACGCCACTTTCGGCGTGTGCTGGCGTTTGGCCGCTTCATCCAGGCGGGAAATCAAACCCATGCGCAAGGCGCCATGCGCGCGGATGGTCTCGAAGCGGGCCAGCGCGGCCGGATCGCCATTGATGGCGTCCTGCAGTTCCGTGCCCGTGTAGCCGATGGCGTGCGCATCGACAAAGATCGTCGGGATGCCGGCATTGATCATCGTGACTTTCAACACGCCGATGCCGGGCACGTCCAGGTCGTCGACGAGGTTACCGGTAGGGAACATGGCCGAGCTGGCGCCGTCGCCGCCCTCCTCGTCTGCCGCCGGGTCGAGGAATTCCAGCTTCACTTCGGCGGCCGGGAAGGTCACGCCATCGAGCTCGAAGTCGCCCGTTTCCTGCACTTCGCCATGCGTCACGGGGACATGGGCGATGATGGTCTTGCCGATATTGGCTTGCCAGATGCGTACCGTGGCGATGCCGTTTTGCGGCACGCGCCCTGGATCTACCAGGCCGCTGGCGATGGCAAACGAGCCGACGGCGGCCGACAGGTTGCCGCAGTTGCCGCTCCAGTCGACGAAGGGCTTGTCGATGGAAACCTGGCCGAACAGGTAGTCGACGTCATGTTCCGGCTGCGTGCTGGCCGACAGGATCACCGTCTTGCTGGTGCTGGACGTGGCGCCGCCCATGCCGTCGATCTGCTTGCCGTACGGGTCGGGGCTGCCGATCACGCGCAGCAGCAAGGCGTCGCGCGCCGCGCCCGGCACTTGCGCGCTGGCCGGCAAATCCTGCAGGCGGAAAAACACGCCCTTGCTGGTGCCGCCGCGCATATAGGTGGCGGGGATTTTGATTTGGGGGATGTGGGTCATTGTATATTTCCGCAGAAGTTCTTTGCCTGCGCTGCGAGGACGACAGCGTCCCCGCAGCACAAGGCAGGGGTCAGACCCGGCGGGTCTGACCCCTGGTTTACGCCGCCTTCGACGACTCGAGGAAATCCTGCGCGAAGCGCTGCAGCACGCCGCCGGCCTCGTAGATCGACACCTCTTCCGCCGTGTCGAGGCGGCAGGTGACGGGCACTTCCACCGTTTCGCCGTTCTTGCGATGGATCAACAAGGTCAGGGTGGAGCGCGGCGTGCGCTCGCCCGCGACGTCATAGGTTTCGCTGCCGTCCAGGCCCAGGGTCTTGCGGTTCACGCCGGGCAAGAACTCCAGCGGCAAAACGCCCATGCCCACCAGGTTGGTGCGGTGGATGCGTTCAAAACCTTCGGCCACGATGGCTTCCACGCCGGCCAGGCGCACGCCCTTGGCGGCCCAGTCGCGCGAAGATCCCTGGCCATAGTCGGCGCCGGCGATGATGATCAATGGCTGCTTGCGCTCCATGTACACCTCGATGGCTTCCCACATGCGCGAGATCTTGCCTTCCGGCTCGATGCGCGTAAGCGAACCCGCCTTGACCTTGCCGTCCTCGATCACCATCTCGTTTTTCAGGGTCGGATTGGCAAACGTGGCGCGCTGCGCCGTCAGGTGGTCGCCCCGGTGCGTGGCGTAGGAATTGAAGTCTTCCTCGGGCAAGCCCATTTTCGCCAGGTATTCTCCGGCCGCGCTGTCGAGCATGATGGCGTTCGATGGCGACAAATGGTCGGTCGTGATGTTGTCGCCCAGGACAGCCAGTGGACGCATGCCCTTCAATGGGCGCGCGCCGGCCAGCGCGCCTTCCCAGTACGGCGGACGGCGGATGTACGTCGTCTGCGGACGCCAGTCGTACAGGGGGCTGACCTTCTGGCCATCGTCCGCCTGCGCGGCAAACATCGGGATGTAGACCTTGCGGTACTGCTCCGGCTTGACGCTGGCAGCGACGATGGCGTCGATTTCCTCGTCGGACGGCCAGATATCCTTGAGCAGGATGGCCTTGCCGTCCGCATCATGGCCCAGCACATCCTTCTCGATATCGAAGCGGATGGTGCCGGCGATCGCGTACGCCACCACCAGCGGCGGCGAAGCGAGGAAAGCCTGCTTCGCGTACGGGTGGATGCGGCCATCGAAATTGCGGTTGCCCGACAAGACGGCCGTCGCGTACAGGTCGCGCGATACCACTTCTTCCTGGATCACGGGATCGAGCGCGCCCGACATGCCGTTGCACGAGGTGCAGGCAAACGCCACGACGCCAAAGCCCAGTTGTTCCAGCTCCGGCATCAGGCCCGCTTCCTGCAGGTACAGTTCCACGGTTTTCGAGCCGGGCGCCAGCGACGATTTCACCCACGGCTTGCGCGTGAGACCCAGGCGGTTCGCATTGCGCGCGATCAGGCCCGCGGCGATCATGTTGCGCGGGTTGTTCGTATTGGTGCAGCTGGTGATGGCTGCAATGATGACGGCGCCGTCCGGCATCTTGCCCGGCTCGTTTTCCACCACGCCGGAAATCCCGCGCGCCGCCAGTTCCGACGTCGGCACACGGTTGTGCGGGTTCGATGGTCCCGCGATATTGCGCACGACGGACGACAGGTCGAAGCTCAGGACGCGCTCGTACTCGGCGTCCTTCAGGCTGTCGGCCCACAGGCCCGTCTCTTTCGCATACAGTTCCACCAGCTTCACCAGTTCGTCGTCTCGGCCCGTCAATTTCAGATACTTGATGGTCTGCTCGTCGATGTAGAACATGGCGGCCGTGGCGCCGAACTCCGGCGCCATGTTGGAAATCGTGGCGCGGTCGCCCAGGGTCAGGTGCGACGCGCCCTCGCCGAAGAATTCCAGGTAGGACGAGACGACCTTCTGCTTGCGCAAAAATTCCGTCAGCGCTAGCACCGTATCGGTGGCCGTGATGCCCGGCTGCGGCTTGCCCGTCAGCTTGACGCCGATGATGTCGGGCAGGCGCATCCACGAAGCGCGGCCCAGCATCACGCTTTCCGCTTCCAGGCCGCCCACGCCGATGGCGATCACGCCCAGCGCATCGACCATCGGCGTGTGCGAATCCGTACCCACCAGGGTGTCCGGATAGGCCACGCCATCCTGCACCTGGATCACGGGCGACATGCGCTCCAGATTGATCTGGTGCAGGATGCCGTTGCCGGGCGGGATCACATCGACGTTCTTGAACGCTTTCTTGGTCCAGTCGATGAAGTCGAAACGGTCTTCATTGCGGCGGTCTTCGATGGCGCGGTTCTTGGCGAAGGCGTCCGGGTCGAAACCGCCGCATTCGACGGCCAGCGAATGGTCGACCACCAGCTGCGTCGGCACGACGGGGTTGACGAGGGCCGGGTCGCCGCCCTGGGCCGCAATGGCGTCGCGCAGGCCGGCCAGGTCCACCAGGGCCGTCTGGCCCAGGATGTCATGGCAGACGACGCGGGCGGGGAACCACGGGAAATCGAGGTCGCGGCGGCGTTCGATGAACTGGCTCAGGGACGCGTCCAGGGTGGCCGGGTCGCAGCGGCGCACGAGGTTCTCCGCCAGCACGCGCGAAGTGTAGGGCAAGGTGGCGTAGGCGCCTGGCTGGATCGCATCGACGGCGGCGCGCGTGTCGAAATAGTCTAGCGGGGTGCCCGGCAAGGATTTGCGGTGCAAGGTGTTCATGTTGGCGCTCATTATTTGCGGTCCTTGATCGGCACGAATTCCAGGTCTTCCGGCCCCACGTAGTTGGCGCTCGGGCGGATGATCTTGTTGTCGATGCGCTGCTCGATGATGTGGGCGGCCCAGCCCGAAGTGCGCGAAATGACGAACAGCGGCGTGAACATCGCCGTCGGCACGCCCATCATGTGGTAGGACACGGCCGAGAACCAGTCCAGGTTCGGGAACATGTTCTTGATTTCCCACATGACCGATTCCAGGCGCTCGGCGATGTCGAACATCTTCGTGGAACCCGCTTCCAGCGACAAGTTGCGCGCCACTTCCTTGATGACCACGTTGCGCGGGTCGGAAATCGTGTAGACGGGGTGGCCGAAGCCGATCACCACTTCCTTGTTGGCCACGCGTTCGCGGATGTCCGCTTCCGCTTCGTCGGCGTTGTCGTAGCGCTTCTGGATGTCCAGCGCCACTTCATTCGCGCCGCCGTGTTTCGGGCCGCGCAGCGCGCCGATGGCGCCCGTGATGGCCGAGTGAATGTCCGAGCCCGTGCCGGCGATGACGCGGCTGGTGAAGGTCGAGGCGTTGAATTCGTGTTCCGCGTACAGGATCAGCGAGGTGTGCATGGCTTTTTCCCACGACGCCGACGGTTTTTCGCCGTGCAGCAGGTGCAGGAAGTGGCCGCCGATCGACTCGTCGTCCGTTTCCACTTCGATGCGCTTGCCGTTATGGCTGTAGTGGTACCAGTACAGCAGCATGGAGCCGAACGACGCCATCAGGCGGTCGGCGATGTCGCGCGCGCCCGGCGCGTTGTGGTCGTCCTTTTCCGGCAGGGTGCAGCCCAGCACGGACACGCCCGTGCGCATCACGTCCATCGGGTGGGCGGCGGCGGGCAGCGCTTCCAGCGCCGCTTTCACTGCCGACGGCAGGCCGCGCAGCGATTTCAATTTGGCCTTGTAGCCTTTCAGTTCGGCGGAAGTCGGCAGCTTGCCGTGCACCAGCAGGTAGGCGATTTCCTCGAACTCGCAGCTGTCGGCCACGTCCAGGATGTCATAGCCGCGGTAGTGCAAATCGTTGCCGGTCTTGCCGACCGAGCACAGCGCCGTGTTGCCGGCGGTGACGCCGGACAGGGCGACGGATTTTTTAGGCTTGAAAGTGGCGGCTTGCGGTGCGGTCATTGTGTTCTCCAGATTGAATAGTCTCGGGTGCGTCACTTGGGGACCGGCATGCGGTCCCTGCTACTTTACTTATTTCTTTTGCGCGGCGAACAGCGCGTCGAGCTTTTGCTCGAAGTCGTGGTAGTTGATCGATTCATACAGCTCCATGCGCGTCTGCATGGTGTCGACGACGTTCTTTTGCGTGCCGTCGCGGCGCAGCGCCTGGTAGACGTTTTCCGCCGCCTTGTTCATGGCGCGGAAGGCGGACAGCGGATACAGGGCCAGGCCCACGTGGGCGCTGCGCAGTTCGTCCAGGGTGAACAGCGGCGTGGAACCGAATTCCGTGATGTTGGCCAGGATGGGCACGTTGACGGCCTTGGCAAACGTGGCGTACATGTCCAGGTCCGTGATGGCTTCCGGGAAGATCATGTCGGCGCCCGCCTCGACGCAGGCGACGGCGCGTTCCAGCGCCGCTTCCAGGCCGTCGACGGCCAGCGCATCGGTGCGCGCCATGATGACGAAGTTCGGGTCCGTGCGCGCATCGACGGCCGCCTTGATGCGGTCGACCATTTCTTCCTTGCTCACGATTTCCTTGCCAGGACGATGACCGCAGCGCTTGGCACCCACCTGGTCTTCGATATGCAGGCCGGCCGCGCCGAACTTGATCATCGATTTCACCGTGCGCGCCACGTTGAAGGCGGAAGCGCCGAAGCCCGTGTCGGCGTCGACCAGCAGCGGCAGGTCGCATACATCGGTGATGCGGCGGATGTCGGTCAGCACGTCGTCCAGGCTGGAAATGCCCAGGTCGGGCAAGCCCAGGGAGCCGGCCGCGACGCCGCCGCCGGACAGGTAGATGGCTTTATAGCCGGCGCGCTTGGCCAGCAAGGCGTGGTTGGCGTTGATGGCGCCGACGACTTGCAACGGGGATTCTTCCTGGACGGCCTTGCGGAATGCGGCACCTGCGGAGTATTGAGTCATGTGTTCACCTTATGGGTTTCGGATGGTCCCGAATGTTTCACGGAGTGGCTATGAGCATCAGTATTGCAAATGCCGTGCCAGCCCCCTGCCGCCGTGCGGAAAATGGGCCGCGGCACAGTGAAAAGCGGGGGAAACGGCCAGGCATCGGCGCCGTGCGCGCTGTCACGCAAGAGAACAGCGATGTCACGATTGATGCCGCTAGTGTTTCAAATACGTTTCACATATTTCATTTGAAACATTCTTTTGAAACATCCAATAGAAACATGAAACTGGACATGGCGCTAGCTGCCGGGTGAGGCGTTCGGTCGGCAAACCGGGAGGGAGGCAAGGAGACGGCGGCGCGCCGCATGAAAAACAGCCGGCGGGCGCCGGCTGCAGGGTTGCTGAAAGAACTGGAATCAGGCCAGCCGTACCAGCGGGTTGGCGATGATGTTGTCGATCTGGCGCACGGCTTCTTCGCAGGCGGCGGCAATGGCGCCCTCCTCGTCGTCGCGCACGAACTGCATGGTCGAGCCTTCGAACACTTCCAGGCCTTCCGCCGTGGCGCGCTCGATGTCGCAGCTGGCCGACCATTTGCCATCGGTGGTGGGCACGGCCAGGGGAACGATTTCCCAGCCTTTATAGTGAATTTTAGAACTGCTATCCATGGGGTGCCTCCTTCGTGACTGACTCAATGGTGGAAATCGTAGCATGAAGCGCGACCGCTAGCGACGTGTTTCACGCGCCGGTCGTAGCCAGGCGCACTTTCGGGCTAAACGATTTACGCTGGCTCAAGGACGCAGCAGGTTATCCACTTCCGTCTTGGCCACTTCCAGGCCGGCCGCGCAAGCCGTCTCGGGTGCCGCATAACCGCCCAAGGTGCGGCTGCGCGTGATCGCCTGCGCCGCAGTCTCGCCTTCGCGCTGCAGGCGGTAGGTAAAATCCCATAAATCGTCATTGTCCTTTTGCGGGGTCACCGAAATCGTAAAACCGCGGTATTGCTCGCTGCGTGCAGTGGTATCGTTCATGAATTCCTCCTTGTAGGATGAGGTTACCACGCAGCAAGCGCCAGGGTGCGCACGGCTGTGACGGGCGCATGCCTGCCCGCTTATCTGTTTTTCGCATGTTAAATGTCAATTCTCAACATTTTCTCAGCGAACTCTGGCGCTATAATGCCTTTCCTGTCCATCCCTTGCCCGTCCTTTGCCGCCGCGATGACCCCACAAATCCAAGCCTTCTTCGACCCCGCCACCGCCACCGTCACCTATGTTGTCTACGAGGCGGATGGCCAGGCCTGCGCCATCATCGATTCCGTGCTCGACTACGATCCGAAGGCGGGCCGCACCTCGACCACGTCGGCCGACAAGGTGATCGCCTTCGTGCGCGCGCACCGCTTGCAATGCCGCTGGCTGCTGGAAACCCATGCCCATGCGGACCACCTGTCCGCCGCGCCCTACCTGCAGCAGCAGCTGGGCGGCGACGTGGCCATCGGCGCCGCCATCCAGACGGTGCAGCAGGCGTTCGCCGCCGTCTACCACCAGGGTGCGGCCAAGGCCGACGGCTCGCAGTTCGACCAGCTGTTCGCGCCCGACCAGGTGTTTTATATCGGCAAGCTGGAAGTGCGCGCACTGCACGTGCCCGGCCACACGCCGGCCGACCTGGCCTACCAGATCGGCGACGCCGTGTTTGTCGGCGACACCCTGTTCATGCCGGACGTGGGTTCGGCCCGCTGCGATTTCCCCGGCGGCTCGGCCGCGCTGCTGTACCGCTCCGTGCAGCGCTTGCTGGCGCTGCCGCCCAAGACGCGGCTGTTCATGTGCCACGACTACCCGCCCAACGGCCGCGAAGCGCGCTGGGAAGTGACGGTGGCCGAACAGCGCGCCAGCAATATCCACCTGCGCGACGGCATCACGGAAGAACAGTTCGTGGCCATGCGCACGGGCCGCGACGCCACCCTCGACATGCCGACCTTGATCCTGCCCGCCATCCAGGTCAACATCAATGCGGGCAAGCTGCCCGAACCGGAAGAAAACGGCGTGCGCTACCTCAAGATACCGCTGAACGCGATCTGACCGCCCCGGCATTCCCTGCCCGCCGCCCCTCCTTTCTTGACACCACGCAAGTTCCACCTCAGGCAATCCGCATACAGTGCAGATTGCCCGAGTTCGCTTGGGCGACGCTTTTCTTCATTAACGCTGACGGAGCGCCCGCATGTCGCCCGACCCCACGCTAGCTGGCAATTGCATCCTGCTCGCCGAAGCCGAAGGCACGGCCCTGTTCAGCCATGCGCTGCTCCAGGCCGTCACGCGCCTGCCCCGCCCCGGCATCGTCATCTTCGTGCATGGCGTCAATTCCGATGGCGAATGGTATGAACAGGCCGAACAAGGCCTGTGCGCGGGCCTGAATGCGCGCCTGAAACGCCGCGACGAGGATCTGGCGATCCCGGGCCCGGCGGCCGGGCAGATGCAGGCTGCCACCTACACACGCGAATTGACGGATGACGGTTTCCTCAATCCCAAGCGCAACGCCACCACCTTCCTGCAGGCAGACGATGCCAATTCCCCCGTGATCCGCTTCCGCTGGGGCTACAAGGCCAATGGCGAGGAATTGCAGGCGTTTGGCGACGGCATCTATCTCAACGAAAAGAATTACTGGGGCGGCGGACCGTTCGCCAACGGTTGCAGCGCCCTGCCAGATCTGTGGGGCAAGGGATTGTCCGAGGAACTGTTCCTGTGGATGCATATCCAGCACATGAACCCGACGAATGACCGGCAAGTGTATGCCTGCCCGCCGCGCCCGTATTTCGTGTTTGCCGCCTGGCGCCTGGCGCGCCTCGTGCAATCGATCAGGGCGTGCCAGCACGACGCGCCCGTCACCATCGTCTGCCATAGCCAGGGCAATATGGTGGCCATGGCGGCCGCCTTTCTCGGCGAAACGCTCGGGCCGTCCGCCGTGGCCGACTGCTACGTACTGTGCAACCCGCCCTATAGCCTGCTCGACAGCAACTTCACGGAAAACTGGGTCAGCGGCCATTTGACGGACGAACATGGCAACACGGGCCGGCAAAAATACGCGGCGCGCACGCAAACCTTGAAAGCGTTTTTCAACATCCTGCGCGCCCGCGCGGCAATGCAGCAGGATGCCGCCTTCGTCGACGAGTGCAGCGCCAATCGCAAGCCTGAGCGCAAGGACAGCTATACGGCCGCGTTCGACCGCGCCGACCACGGCTTGCATGGCTCCACCTATGGCCGGGTCACCTTGTATTTCAATCCGCACGACCAGGTGATCTCCGCCACGCCCGTGCAGGGCATCGGCTGGCGCGGCATGTCGGCACAGGAAATTGCCGATACGGGCGGCGACGGCGTCTTCACCCAGCGCGTGTTTGCGCAAAATCACCTCGTCGGCCAGGAAAATGAACAGGACTACGATATCTGGCAGCGCAATGGCCAGCCCTTGACGCCGGACAGCATCGATTTCTGGCACCCACGGTCGCTGGTCGCCGGGTACTCGATCGAAAAGGGCATGCGGGCCAGCAAAGGCATCGGGCGCAAGATACTGACCTTCTTGCTCGCGCCCATCGTCATCATTCTCGCCAAGACGGCCGGCACGCGCATCAACGCCCTGCCGCCCAAGACCTGGCGGCTGCCCATGAAGGCGCCCAAGCTGCCCGTGCCCTTCCTGCCGCATTCAAAACGCCTTGCCGGCATCGGCGAAGCATTTGACGAAGGCTGCGATGCCCCGGCCGACTCCCTGCACAAGGACCGCGCCGCCGACGCCGATGAAGAGTATGCGCCTTACCGATCCAAGGGCAAGGGCGATGCGCACACCGAGGCAGCGCTGCGCTACGAACAGAACGGCATGCTACGCATGCAGGCCAGGCGCGACGGCTGGGTGGAAAAAGGCAAGCCTGAGACGCCGGTGGACCAGCCGGACAAGGCTTCCAAGGAATTCAAGGCCTGGCGCAAGCAGGAAATCCAGAACTACCTGGCCGCCAATATCGACACCCACGCCACCGATCACTCGACCATCATGACCAATCCCGAGCATGCGGAAAAGGCACTGGCGTATGACGTGGCGGTGGGGGTGTGCACGATCGGGCAGGAGGAGTTGCGCGAATTAAGGGTTGCGGCGGATTGGAGCCTATTGAAAGGCGCCTCTTTCGAGTCTGGAGAATTCTTTGAATACTACGACAATGGCACATTTAAAACTGTCCCTCTATTTACGTGGGCAAATGACAAAGACAGCCCTGCCAGAAAGCCGAGAGGCATCATAGACGAACGCCAGAACGCCAAGCCCGCCAGCACTTCCAGCAACTTTGCGCTAAGGACTGACGGTGCATAAGTTCATTGCCACGCCGCGCCAGCGACTGACCTGGGCCCTCGCCACGTTTCTCTGCGTCATTTTCCTAGCACTTGGTTTCACCTGGCCGGGCTATGCCGGTCACCAGCATGTCCATTCTCCTGGAGACTTCATGAAACAGTTCCTCGCGCTGCCCATGCTGGCCGCCAGCTCCATGTTTGCGCTATTGACAGCCTGCGCCGTGAAGCCGGCGCAGAAAGAAGAAGGTCTCCCAAAAACCACTGTCCAAGCTCCCTTCCGGGCACAGGTCGTGGGCCTGCAGTGGCTCAACCCTCTGCAGCGGCGCGACTATCCCACCGAGTGGCAACTGCTCTGGACGCTTGGCCTGGCCAAACCCAACAAGAATGACGATATGGTCAGGACGGATCCCAGGGGCTTCAGTACCTTGCAGGCAGTCGCCCCCATTGCCCACGATATCAATGGAAGGGAAACGTTCAAGGGCTATCACCATAAATATCTACTCGAACTGATGACCAATTTTCACGATATTTATTATTCCAGCTCCACCTACTTCTACCACGTCTACCCCAAGGATCAAAAACAGAACTGGCGCGAACTGGCAGGCATCCGCGTGGAATATGCCCTGCCTGACGGAAAATTCGATCCGGCAGAAGTACACCAATTCACGCAACAAACCATCACCGACACCTTCAGCATCGGCAACACCCACTTCCCCACCCTCTGGACCCGCGCCACCCCACCCGACGTGCGCATTACGCTGGGCGGCAACAACGCGGGCTTCGTCTCCCTGCACGCCGCGCTGGCCTACCTGGAAGCGCATCCGGATCAAACCGTGTGGGTGATGAACTGGGATGCGCCGAGCCGGCCCAAGCCCATGCAGATCAATGAAAACCTCGTGCTGCTGGTGCTGGCCGGCCCCGATTACAAGACGGAGCGCGCCGCGCTGGCGTGGATAGGCTATCCGGCCACGCGCAAGGTGGAAGATTTTGCAGCGGGCCAGGACAAGCCGCCGCGCGCCGTGCAGGCGTGGCAGGCGGTATTTGCCGAGGCGGCGCGCCATGGCGGCAAGACGGAAGAAGACATCGGCTACGTCATCCACGATGCCAATAAAACCCTGCCCACGTCATCCGACCGGCTGGCACGGCTGGCGCAGGCCTTGAGCCTGGAAGTGCCCGGCTTCGACTTCCTGCCGCAGACTTTCAATACGCCGGCCCTGCTGGGCGAAATGGGCGCCGGCACGGCGCTGACCAATGTCGCCCTGGGCATCGCCCATGCGAACCATGTGGGCCAGCCCGTGCTGGTGGCGGGCACCAGCGATCCTGGCAGCGTCACGGGCGTGCTGGTCTTGCCACCGGCCAAAGTACGCCCCATAGACCAGGACCAGCCGTGGTTCCGCGCGCGCGGAGAGAATAACGCCTATCTGCCCTGGTGGGGCATCCGCCACGACACGGCGGACGACATGCAAGGCTACTCGCAGTGAGGTGGATGGATGGCTTACGTAATAAATCAACGCGAGCTACGCACATTGGCTGCCGTCGCCGCTTTCTCCATGTTTGCGCAATTGACAGCCTGCGCCGTGAAGCCGGCGCAGAAAGAAGACGGTCTCCCAAAAACCACCGTCCAAGCTCCATTCCGGGCACAGGTCGTGGGCCTGCAGTGGTTCAATCCGCTGCAGCGGCGCGACTATCCCACCGAGTGGCAGCTGCTCTGGACCTTGGGACTGGCCAAACCCAACAAGAATGACGATATGGTCAGGACGGATCCCCGGGTTTTTGGCACCTTGCAGGCCGTCGCCCCCATTGCCCACGATCTCGATGGGACGGAAACGTTCAAGGGCTATCACTATAAATATGTACGGAAATTAACCAGTCTATTTCATGACATTTACTACTCCAGCCCCACCTACTTTTATCGAGTCTATCCCAAGGATCAAAAACAGAACTGGCGCGAACTGGCAGGCATCCGCGTTGAATATGCCCTGCCTGCGGGCAAATTGGATCCAGAGGAAGCAAGAAACACTACACGCGAACGCATTATCGACACCTTCAGCATCGGCAATGTCAATTTCCCCACCCTCTGGACCCGCGCCACCCCGCCCGACGTACGCATCACCCTGGGTGGCAACAATGCAGGCTTCGTCTCCCTGCACGCCGCGCTGGCCTATCTGGAAGCGCATCCGGATCAAACCGTGTGGGTGATGAACTGGGATGCGCCGAGCCGGCCCAAGCCCATGCAGATCAATGAAAACCTCGTGCTGCTGGTGCTGGCCGGCACCGATTACAAGACGGAGCGCGCGGCGCTGGCGTGGATAGGCTATCCGGCCACGCGCAAGGTGGAAGATTTTGCAGCGGGCCAGGACAAGCCGCCGCGCACCGTGCAAGCGTGGCAGGCGGTATTTGCCGAGGCGGCGCGCCATGGCGGCAAGACGGAAGAAGACATCGGCTACGTCATCCACGATGCCAATAAAACCCTGCCCACGTCATCCGACCGGCTGGCACGGCTGGCGCAGGCCTTGAGCCTGGAAGTGCCCGGCTTCGACTTCCTGCCGCAGGCCTTCAATACGCCGGCCCTGCTGGGCGAAATGGGCGCCGGCACGGCGCTGACCAATGTCGCCCTGGGCATCGCCCATGCGAACCATGTGGGCCAGCCCGTGCTGGTGGCGGGCACCAGCGATCCTGGCAGTGTCACGGGCGTGCTGGTCTTGCCACCGGCCAAAGTACGCCCCATAGACCACGACCAGCCGTGGTTCCGCGCGCGCGGAGAGAATAACGCCTATCTGCCCTGGTGGGGCATCCGCCACGACACGGCGGACAATATGCAGGGTTACTCGGATTAACGTCCGAAGTACTGGCCGCTGGCTCGCAACGACTTTCCCGGCGGCGCGGCCGCGCCGCACATATGGCGTCAAACGCAAGAACACATTGCAAATGACGCGCCTTCCGCCATGCCAGATCCCTCGTTACCATGTGATGACCCCATTCGAGGATCTGCCACGCCATGCATGCACCGTCAAAACCCGCCCCACCCGGCCAGCAGGCGTCCCAGGCCGGTAGCGCCGCGATATCCGTGCGCGGCGCGCTTGCCAGCCTGTCCCTGGCGATGCTGCTGCCCGCGCTGGGCACCAGCATCGCCAACGTGGGCCTGCCCGGCATGGCCAGCGCCCTGCATGCATCCTTCCAGGATGTGCAGTGGATCGTGCTGGCGTATCTGCTGGCCATCACCGCCCTGATCGTCAGCGTGGGCCGCCTCGGCGACATGGTCGGCCGGCGCCGCCTGCTGCTGGCCGGCATCGCCCTGTTTGCCCTTGCCTCCGCCTTGTGCGCCCTGGCGCCCACCTTGTGGCTGCTGGTCGCCGCGCGTGCCCTGCAAGGCCTGGGCGCGGCCGCCATGATGGCGCTGACCATGGCCTTTGTCGGCAGTGCCGTGCCCAAGGCGCGGACGGGCAGCGCCATGGGTCTGCTCGGCACCATGTCGGCCGTCGGCACCACGCTCGGGCCCGCGCTGGGCGGCCTGCTTATCGCGCGCTTCGGCTGGCAAGCCATTTTTCTCGTCAACGTGCCGCTGGCCTGCGTGGCGCTGCTGCTGGCCTGGCGCTTCCTGCCGGCGGACCCGCGCGGCGCGCCCGCCAAACGGCCCGTGTTCGACCACCGCGGCACCGTGCTGCTGGCGCTCGCCCTGGCCGCCTATGCGCTGGCCATGACACTGGGCCGCGGCGATTTCGGCGTGCGCAACGCGGCGCTGCTGCTGGCCGCCTGCATCGGCGGCGCGCTGTTCGTCTGCGTCGAACGCAAGGCGCCGGCGCCGCTGATACACCTGCCCATGCTGCGCGCCCCCGTGCTGGGCGCCGGCCTGGCGGCCAGCATGCTGGTGTCGACGGTCATGATGTCCACCCTGGTGGTGGGTCCCTTTTACCTGGCGCGCGGCCTGGGCCTGGGGGCAACCGCCACCGGCATGGTGCTGGCGGCCGGGCCGCTGGTGGCAGCGTTCTGCGGCGTGCCGTCCGGCTGGCTGGTGGACCGCTACGGCGCGCAGCGCATGGGCGGCGCGGGCCTGTGCGGCGCCGCCGGCGCCTGCCTGGCGCTGGCCCTGCTGCCCGCCAGCCTGGGCATCGCCGGCTACGCCGCACCCATCATGCTGCTGACGGCCAGCTACGCGCTGTTCCAGGCCGCCAACAATACGGCGGTGATGGGCGACATCGCTGCCGAGCAGCGCGGCCTGGTCTCCGGCATGCTCAATCTGTCGCGCAACCTGGGCCTCGTCACGGGCGCCTCCGTGATGGGCGCCGTGTTCGCCGCCGGCGCCAGCGATATTGCCAGCGCCCCGCCGGCCGCCATGGTCCGTGGCATGCATGCCACCTTTGGCGTGGCCAGCGCGCTGATATTCGCTGCGCTGGCCATTTTCCTGCTCAGCCGCGTCTTCGGCAAGCGCCATGCGCCTGCCGGAGACGACGCATGATGCGCCCCCGCACCATGCCAGCGCTGTTACTGCTGCTGGCCCTCGGCGCCACCCTGTCCGGCTGCTGCTGGCCCTGAGCTGCCGCGCCGGCAGGCCGGCAGCGGCGGCGTCAGGCCCCGTCCAGCTGGCCCGCGCAGGCGTCGATCACGCAGCCGCGCAGCCAGCGATGGGCAGGATCGGCATCCATGCGCGGATGCCACATCAGCGACACGGTCAGGTCGGGCATGCACAGCGGCAGGGCAAAGCTGAACATGCCGGCGCGCAGCTTGCCCGTATGGCGTTCCGGCACGGTGGCGATCAGGTCGGAAGCGGCGGCCAGCGCCAGCGCCGCCGCAAAGCCGCCGACGATGCTGGCGACCGTGCGCCGCAAACCCAAGGCGGCCAGCGCATCGTCCATCGGTCCCGTCTCCTGGTCGCGCCGCGCCACCAGCACATGCCGGCCGGCCGCATAGCGCTCGGCGCTGATCTCGCCTTGCGCCAGCGGATGGCCGCTGCGCACCACGCCCACGAAACGGTCGCCGAACAGCCGGCGCGTGCGCACTTCCGGGCTGGTGAGGCTGCCGATCACGCCTGTTTCCAGGTCGATGCTGCCCTCGCGCAGCAGCACGCTTTCGCGGTCGATCTTTTGCACGAAACGCAGCCGCACGCCGGGCGCCTGCGCGCCGATATGCGCGAGCAGCGCCGGGCCGAAATTTTCCACGAAACCGTCGCTCGCACGCAGCGTGAACGTCTGCGCCAGCTGGCGCGGGTCCAGCTGCTGCGCCGGCCCCAGCACGGCCAGCACCTCGCCCAGCAGGGAGCCCACGCTTGCGCGCAGCTCCAGCGCGCGCGGCGTGGGCACCAGTTCACGCCCGGCGCGCACCAGCAGCGGATCGCCGGTCGTCTCGCGCAGGCGCGCCAGGGCACGGCTCATGGCCGATGGGCTCAGGCGCAGGCGCCGCGCGGCGCGCGTGACGCTGCCTTCGGCCAGCAGGACATCGAGGGTGATCAGCAGGTTCAGATCGGGCAGCGGCATGGTGTTTACCCTGGCATGGGTTGGCGGCGCCACAGCTGGCGCGCGCCGATCTCGATACGCTCCAGTTCACCCGCGGCGTGCAACTGCTCCAGCGCGGCCTCGACGACCTCGCGTGGAAAATGCCCGCCCAGCCACCATTGCGCTATGCCATCGAGCGTATCGGCGCTGTGGGGACGCCCGGCCACGTAGGCACGGATCTGCCGGATGGCGCCGTCGATGGCGGTGGAAGCTGGTGTCATGGCATGCGGTGGACAGGGGTTGGGGGGTATCGCAAACAAACACGCACAAACACGCGGGCCGCACCGCCAGGGCGGCGGCCCGCGACAGGGAATTTACTCGCCCTGCTCCGGCGCGCGTCCGATCTCGCCGTCGATATTGGCCAGGAACCAGGCCAGCGACGACATCAGCGCCACGTTGCGCTTCAGGTTTTCCGGGTCCACCTTGTCCAGCGTGTCGGCCGGCGTGTGGTGGTAGTGGAAGTAGCTGTGGCTGTCGACCAGCGGCTCGAAGCTGGGCACGCCGGCCGTTTCCAGCCGGTGCAGGTCGCCCGTGCCCAGTGCGTCGCGGCGCGTGAACGCGTGCGCGCCCATCGGCTGCAGGGCCGCGCGCAGCGGCGCAAACAGTTTTTCCGACTTCGGTCCCACGCTGGCGAGGATGCCGAACGGGCGGCCAGCGCCGCTATCCATCTCGATGGCCGCGTACTGCTTGCCCAGCGCCTGCTTGTGGGCCTCGAAATACGCCTGGCCGCCGCGGCCGCCGTTTTCCTCGTTCATCCAGGCGATCACGCGGATGGTGCGGCGGGGGCGGTAGTCGAGCTTTTTCAGGGTTTCCAGCACGCCCATGGCCGCCACCACGCCGGCGCCGTCGTCATGCGCGCCCGTCGCCAGGTCCCAGGAATCGAGGTGGCCGGAGACCACCACCACTTCGTCGGCCTTGTCCGTGCCCGGCCAGTCGGCAATCACGTTGTAGCTGTCCGCCTCGGGCAGGTTTTGCGGCGTCAGGGTCAGGTGCAGCTTCATCGGGCCGCGCGCGGCCAGGCGGCCCATCAGCAAGGCGTCTTCCACGGTGACGGCGGCGGCGGGTATGCGCTTGCTGTCATCGAGTCCCGTGGCGCCCGCGTGCGGG
Organism: Janthinobacterium sp. FT14W; assembly: GCF_009208755.1. NCBI lineage: Bacteria > Pseudomonadati > Pseudomonadota > Betaproteobacteria > Burkholderiales > Oxalobacteraceae > Janthinobacterium > Janthinobacterium sp. FT14W. The sequence goes on from NZ_WFLL01000026.1 coordinate 77,582, forward strand.
ATGCGGAAATCCGCGCCGCCCACCGAGCGCACCAGCGCGGCCGCCGCACCCAGCTCGGCCGCCGCCTTGGGACCGAGGACGCGTACGCGCGAACCCTGGCCGTAGGTTACGCCGGCCAGGCCGCGCTCGGCCATCTCCTGGTCGAACGGCGTATCGATCAGCACGATGGAGCCCTTCACTTCCGCCGCGCGCGCCTTCAGTTCTTCCACGCTCCTGACGATGATCAGGGGCGCCGTCAGGCCGGCGGCCGGGGTCGCGCCCGAGCCGCCCAGGGCCGTGAGCACCACGCGCTGCGACACGCCCTGCGGACGGCCCGCATAATCGACGATTTCCGCCGTTTCCACGCCGCGCACCCAGTGCGGCACTTTCACGGGCTGCAGGGTGACCCTGGCACCCAGCTGGCGCATGGCGTCGGCCACCTGTTGCACGGCGGCAGCGGCGCCGGCGGAACCGGACAGGCGCGGGCCGATCAGATCCGTCATGTCGGCCAGGCGCGCATATGCCCAGTCGCTTTGCAGTGCGGTGTCGCGCACCTGGGCCAGCGCCTGCGGCGCATTGCCCGGCGCGGCGGCAAAGGCGTTGGCGCTGATGGCGCAGGCAAGGGCGAAGGACAAACGGCGCAGCGGCGCGCCAAACAAGACGATATTCATGTGTGTTCAGTTCCAGTCAACAAGGTCGAAGCGGGTACGCCGTGGCCGGGGGCAAGGCGAGGCTTTCTACGATAGCGTATTTATTCTGTCATTGCAGCAACTTTTACGGGAGCGGTTGCCTGTTTCCGCCAGAGTCGATTACCATGCAGAGCGTGACCGTTACCGGATACCGCCATGCTCAAGGGAACTCTCTGTACCATCCGGCATTTGCAGGCCGCCGACCTGAATGCCTATCTTTCCCTCGTCAACGACCTGCCCTCGCGCGGCGAGTTCTTCTCCATGCAATTCAAGTCGCCCGAGGCCATGCGGCGCGACTTCCTGCAATCGGGCTTTGTCACCGAGGACAGCGAATTGTTCCTCATCGAGGACAAGGCCCAGCACATCATCGGCACGATCACGCATTTCAAGAGCCGCACCCCGGCCTCGCGCGAGATCGGCTACCGCCTGTTCGACCGGCAGCGCGACGGGCAAGGCTACATCAGCGAAGCGACACGCCTGGTGGTCGACTACCTGTTCCAAGCCTATCCGTATCACCGGCTCGAGCTGCTGATGGATCCGCTGAACATCGGCTCCGAGCGCATCGCGCAAAAGAACGGCTTTACGGAGGAAGGCCTGATGCGCCAGGCCTTTTTCATCAACGGCGTCATGCGCGATGTCAAAATGTACAGCTTGCTACGCCCCGAATGGCAGGCGCGCAGGCGCTGACTTGTTACCGCCGGGACAGGATTGTAATAAGTTGTATTAGACGTGGAACAAGCTGGCGGCAGCAGATATAGTCCTGTTCATGCAGATCATTGTGATCTCGCCGGAATGGAAGGAAATGCCATGTTGAACAAGAAACTCCTGGGTGCGGTAATGGTAGCGGCAGTGGCTGTGTCTTCGGCCGCAGTCGCCGGTGACCGCGACTTCAATACCGTTGCAGGCGCTGTCGTCGGAGCGGCCATTGGCAACAGCACCGGCGGCCGCAACGGCGCAATCGTCGGTGGCGTTATCGGCGCTGCCGTCGGCAACAGCATCAATACGAATGACCGCTATTACGACCGTGGCGGCTATCGCGGCGGTTACCGCGAAACCTATTATGCGCCGGCCCCGCAGCCCGTGTACTACGCGCCGGCCCCGCAGCCCGTGTACTACGCGCCGGCGCCGCAGCCCGTGTATTACGCGCCGCCACCGCGCTACTACGGCCCGCCGGCCGTCATCTACGTGCAACCGGGCCGCGGCTACTACCGCGACCATGGCCGCCGCGACTATTATGACCACGACCGTGGCCACGGCTGGGGCCATCGCCGCTAAGCGCCGCCCCGCCGCCTGAAAAACCTGCGCCAGCCTGCTGCCGCAGGTTTTTTTTGTTAGATAGACAAGGTATCGCACACGCACAATATCGGCTAAGCTGTGTCCTATGATCAACATTGCTGGCCGCCTGGACCGCACCAACCGATGCATTTAATCAAAGACGAGCTCGACTTCGGCCCCTGGCTCGATGCCGCCGCCGGCACCAGCGTGGGCGCCGGCCCCATGCCGCGGCGCGAAAACCAGGATAACTTCCTGCTGATCGATGCCAGCGGCCACGCCGTCTGCCTGTCGCGGCAAATGCCCTTGCACTGCCGGGTGCCGGGCTGGCCGCCCGGCCATGTGCGCGCTGCCGTGCTCGACGGCATGGGCGGCCACGGCCACGGCCGCGAGGCGGCGGAAGCGGCCGTGCAAGGCTTGCTGGCCCTGCCCGCCTGCCTCGATGCGGCCAGCCTGGCAGCCAGCCTCGACGAGTTGCACACGCGGCTGCAGGACAGTTTCGCCAAGGCAGCGCCAGCCCAGGCACGTCCGCCCGGCACCACCCTGACCTTGCTGGAAGTGCCGCCCGGCGAAGCGCCGCTGCTGTATCACGTGGGCGATTCGCGCCTGTATGAAATTGCCGACGGCGTGGCCGGCATCCTCACCGTCGACCACGTGCCGGCCACCGTGTACGCCATGCGCGGTGCGCTCGACGAGGCGCGCTGGCGCGCCGCCGTGCACGGCCAGCACCACCCGCAAATCTCGCAGGCATTTATTTTAGGCAACGCCATCGGCGACAGCCTGCAACTCGACAAACCCCTGCGCGGCCTCGATGCGGCCACCTTGCCGCCCTTCCTCGCCCATCTGGCCGACCGCCGCGTGCTGCGCGTGCGGCCCGGCGCCCACTATGTGCTGGCCAGCGACGGCTTCTGGGCCTGCGACGATCCGCTGGCCCTCACGGGCCGCTGGCCCGCCTTGTGTGCCGGCAAGACCGCGGCACAGGCCGTCAGCGCCCTGTTCGACGATTTCCTGTCCCGGCCGCCAAAAGGCTTGCATAGCGACAACATCACCATGCTGGCGCTGCGCTTCGACGCGGCATTCACGGTCGCGGGCGGATAACTAATCCCCAAGTAATCCGCCCCCGTTTGCCGGGCATTACCTGGCGGCCAGGTAGCCGGCCGCCGCCGACACGGCCGACAGCACGGCACCCCAGCCCATGTCGATCAGCGTCAGGGTCAGCGGCCAGTCCCGCAAGGTTGCATAGTTGCTCAGGTCATAGGTGCCGTAGGCCAGCAGCCCCAGCAGCGCACCCAGCGCTGCCGCCGTGCGTCCGCGGCGCGCGCGCAAGCCCGGCAGGATGGCAAAGACCAGCAGCCCCGCCACGTACAGCAGGTAAAACAGCGCGGCCGGCGCCCAGCGCGGCGATTCCGCCAGCAGCGGCCCCAGCGCCGCGGCATACACGGGCGTCATCAGCACCGCCAGCCACAGGGCATCGAGGGCCAGGAATACGCACAAGGTGGCGCCATAGGCGATGGCAAGCTGACGCGGGCGTTGGGCAGGCATGGTCGTCTTTCGAAGTCAGGCGGCATCGGGGGAACGGCTGTGCCAGCATAATACAAAACGCCGTCCCGTTCTTGCCGCCGGCATCACCATGCGCAGCCGGCGTCCACGCGCATGGCCGGGAAACCTGTTTCATACAATATCAAAATAACATATCCAGAAAGACATAAAATGTGTTTTTGAGCAATGGTTTCCATGACATATATGGCAGGGTGCGACCAGGGACATGAATTTGGACAAAAAGAGTGGATTCCGGCACCGCGAAAGTTGCCAAGCGGGCGCAAAAGCGCGTAAGCTCTCATGTATAACAGAGGGCAAAATGCCCCCGCTCGATTCGAGTCAGAATGTCATGAAAAAATGCAGCAACCCGGAGCACCCGCACTGTACGTTCTGGGTCTTGCCTGGGGATACAGTCTGTGCGGGCAACCACCCGCAAGCGACGACGGCTCCCAGCAGCTACGACCTGTTGACCGCACTGCGCAGCGCCCGTTCCGAGCCCTCGGCAACGGCGCTTCCGCACGCCCCTGCACATGACCCTGTCAATTCCGATGCCCCGGTCCAGGCGGTGGCCCGCCCCGCGCCCCATGCCGGCAATGCGGCGCCGGCCGGTGCGCCGCGCCCGCCCGTTTCCATGCCGGCCGCCGCCACGCCCCTGTTCACGCCCGCGGCCCCGCCAGCGGTCCCGCCGGCCTACCAGCCCGTGCAGGCCCACCTGCACATCAGCGGCTTCGATCCCCGTGCGGCAGGCGGACGGCAAACCCTGAAAATGGAATTGCGCGGCATGAGCGCCGCCTGCGCGCCGCAGCTGACCTTGCGCCTGCGCTCGGACCTGATTCCCCGCGGGCAAGTGCAGCATGATTTCGTGCGCACCACGCGGGGCGACTGGCGGCCCGTGTTTGTTGAGTTTTCCTCGCGCAACAAAGAACATGGGCAATACCAGATCGAGGTGGAAGTGCACAGCCACGTGGACGGCGCCGTGGCGCAGAAATGGGTATGCACTTTCGTCATCCTCGTGCCGCGCCGCGACGCCACCCTGACGGAAATCCACCAGATCTTCCTCAGCACGCACAAGAATGTGCGCGTGATGGCCGACGACGCCTCGATTGCCCGCATCACGGGCGGCGACGGCTGCAACCTCGACGTAACGGCGCGCAATGCCGGCATCGCCCACGTGGATCTGTCTGCGCCGCAAGGCAAGATCGACATGGGCTTTACCACCATCGCCTGGGACGAGGAGCTGATCGAAGTCGACCTGCCCGCCGCCAGCCACTGCCATCCGCACCCGAGCCAGGCCGCGTGCCTCGTCAATGCGGCGCCGGAAGCGGGCGAACAGCGTCAGATCCGCCTGTTCGCGCTGGAAGAATGCATGCTGGGCCGCTTTGAACTGGTGGACCCGGAAGCCGACGTGCTGCTCAGCCATTTCAGTCCCGACGGCCAGGACAACAACGGCTTGACGCGCCGCCTGTCGGGCCGCCACGCCATCATCCGGCGCAGCCAGCAAGGCTTTGAAATCGAGGACGTGTCGCGCTATGGCCTGCTGCTCGACGGCGTGTGGCCCGGCAAGCACAAGCCCGTGGCCCTGCGCCTGGGCATGCGCATCGAATTGTCTGCCAGCATCAAGGGTATCGTCGTGCTCAGCGTCACGGCCATCTTCGCGCACGGCGTCATTTTGCACCGCATCGACCATGGCGCGCGAGCGGAATGCTTTTACCTGCTGCTGCCGGAAGCCCAGCCCACGCTGGCCGTCCACGCGGCCGCCCCCAACGCGGCTGCGCTGCCCATGCTGTTTCACCGCAATGGCGGTTTCTGGCACCTGGACGTGGCCAGCGGCAAGGAAACAGCCCTGGCACCCGCCACGGCGCTCGACAAGCTCAGCGGTTTTGCGCGGCACAACCGTTTCGCCAGCGAACCGTATCCGGAATGCTGGATCATCCGCACCGAGGCTGCCGCCCTGTGCGACAGCAGCATGCAAGCTGCATAGGAACACTGAAGCCAACCTACTGCGCGTCGGCACAGGCGCCCTGCGATGCTCACCGGCTCGGCGCCCCCGTACCGAGTACGGTTGCGCTTCTTGAGCACCTCTCCCTTCCGCTCGCGACGGTTTTGTTCCGTGTTGTAGATTTGCAGTTACCTACAAGGTACTAGCGGGGTACCAGTATCAGGAAAATCATCGACAGGCCCAGTATAAACACCGCTTCCAGCGTAAACACGATGGCGGGAATCTGCAATTCGCGCGGAATTTTCATGGCGATACCTCTTCAAAACGTCGAACTGCTTTCAGCATAGCGCGCCCTGCGCCGATTGCATTATCAGCCGCACAACACACTTGACCGGCCGGCATCCCTTGCCGGACCCGCCGGCCAGACCATCCCGACACATTATTTAACAAATTATCGGCAGATATTCTGCAAATAGCACCCCTCCTCGCCCTTGCATACTGTATATTCATCCAGTTAATATTGCTTGTAATTCACAAAGCGCCCGCTTGGCGTTTTACATTTCCTATGGCTTCCAACAAAGCGCATCATGCGACCGGTTGGGCTGCCGGCGTGATCGCCGCAGCCCTGGTCGCGCACGCTGGCGCCGGCGGCCCGTATCAAGTGCTGAGCATGCTCGCCTTTGTCATGGGTGCGCTGGGCGGCACGGCGCCGGACTGGCTGGAAGTGGCCTGGTGGGCGCGCACGCACCGGCTATGGATCACGCACCGCACGTGGACCCATTGGGGCCTGGCCTGGATCGCCCTGCTCGTCTACACCTGGCTGCAACTGCCGCACCACATCTGGGCGCCGCCCCTGTTCGGCTTTGCCGCGGGCGGCATCATGCATTTGCTGGCCGACTGGCCCAATCCGCTGGGCGTACCCTGGATCTTCCGCCGCCACTCCTTGCGCTGGTGGAAGAGCGGCCGCCACGACATCATCGTCATCATCGCCGCCTGGCTGGCCGCCACCGTCGTGGCCGACCATGTGTTTTTCGACGGCATCCACTGGCAGCGCAGCGTGCTGGCGCTGGACGGCCTGCTGCACTGGTCCGCCACTGCCCTGCGGCAAGCCTGGGCGGATCTGCAACAGTGGCAGGAGCGCTGGCGCCTGGGAAGCTGACGCCAATTGACGCCGGCGGCGCGGCAATGTGATAATGAGTATCATTCTCAAACAGCCCAGCCAGCCGGCACCCTGCGTTCCGTCAGCCCAGCCCTTCCTTTGCCTGGAGAACGCAGTGAGCACCGTCCATCCCACCCATGCCATCCACCTGCAGACCCTGTACAGCGAGCACCACGGCTGGCTGTATGGCTGGCTGCGCGGCAAGCTGGGCAACCGCGCCGACGCGGCCGACCTGGCGCAGGACACCTTTCTACGCCTGCTGGGCAAGCGCGAGGCGGCACCGCTGCGCGAACCGCGCGGCTACCTGGCCACCGTCGCGCGCGGCCTGCTGATCGACCGCTACCGGCGCCAGGCGCTGGAGCAGGCCTACCTGGAAGCGCTGGCGCAGCAAGCCGAGCCAACAACGATGTCGGCCGAAACGCATGCCATCATCATCGAAACCCTGCTCGCCATCGACCGCCTGCTCGACAGCCTGGGCGCGCGCACGCGGGCCATCTTCCTGCTGGCGCAAATCGAGGAACTGAGCTATGTGGAAATCAGCCAGCGCCTCGGCGTGTCGCTGCCGACGGTCAAGAAACACCTGGTGCGCGCCTACACGGAATGCCTGATGCTGGCGGCCGGCTGATGTTCGGCACGCTTGCCGCTTCCGCGCCCATCGCCCGCAAGGTGCTGGCCGCCGCCGCCCACTGGCACGTCGAAGTCAAATGCGGCAGCGCGGACCCGGTCGCCCTGCAGGCATGGCGCGACGCCAGCGCCGAACATGAACGGGCCTGGGAGCTGCTGCAGCGCATGGACGGCCAGCTGGGCACGCTGCCGCCGGCGCTGGCCCTGCCCGCGCTGCAGGCGGCGCAGCAGCGTCGGCGCGCCACCGCCAGAATACTTGCCCTGCTGGCGGCGGCCGGCGGCGGCATCGCGCTGGGCCAGGCGGGCCTGCAATCCGCGCCGTGGCAAGCCTGGACGGCGTCCTTGCGCACGGCGCCGGGCCAGCGACGCTACGTGGCGCTGGCCGACGGCGGGCGCGTGGAGCTGAACACGGACAGCGCCGCCGACGTCGATTACAGCGCCAGTCATCGCCGCATCCGCCTGCACCAGGGCGAGATCATGATCACGACGGCATCCGACCCGCGCCCCTTCCTGGTCGAGACCCCGCACGGCGTGATCCGCGCGCTGGGCACGCGCTTCGGCATACGCTGCACGCAAGGCGGCAGCAGCGTCAGCGTGTTCGAACATGCGGTGGAAGTGCGCTGCGCGGCCCGCCCTGGCGCCGTGCGCCGCGTGGCAGCGGGCCAGCAGCTGCACTTCACGGCGAGCGGCGCCGAAAACGCGCAAGCCATGCCCGCGCACCAGGACAGCTGGCTGCGCGGCATGCTGGTGGCCGCCGACTGGCCCCTGCAGCAACTGCTGCAGGAACTGGCGCGCTACCGGCGCGGACGCCTGGCGTGCGACGCCGGCGTGGCGCGGCGCCCCGTCACGGGCACCTACCGCCTCGACGATATCGACGCCGTGCTGGAAAGCCTGTGCGCCTCGCACGGGCTGCAAGTGACGTACTTCACGCGCTACTGGGCCACGGTGTCGGCCCGCGCCGCCTGATATTTTTCGTTTTTTTTTGCGCCAGGGGTTGGTGTTTCGCTGCGCTGCTTCGGCTTCCTAGTCAAGAAGCCGATTCACAGGCCATTTTCCTATCCCCCCGAGCAGAAAGACCGAGCATGCAATTGACCACCCCCGTTCTCCATCCCGCCGCGCGCGCCATCCGCCTGGCCGTCATCGCCATGGCTTGCGCCGCCCCCGCCGCCTTCATCGCCGCGCCCGCATTGGCGCAAGGCCAGCCTGCCGCCGCGCCGCAAAGCTACGCCATCGGCGCCGGCCCGCTGGCCACCGCCCTCAACGATTTTGCCGTGGCCGCCGGCGTCAGCCTGTCGACGGACCCGGCGCAGACGCGGGGCCTGCGCTCGCCCGGCGTGCGCGGCAGCTTTGGCGTCGCCCAGGGCTTTGCCCAGGTGCTGGCCGGCAGCGGCCTGGAAGCCGTGCAGCTGCCGAACGGCGCCTACGTGCTGCGCCAGGCGGCCGTGCCCTCCGCGACGGCGGCCGGCGTGGAAAAGACCATGGCCCCCGTGGTGGTGAGCGCCAGCCTGGAGCGCGATCCCGTCAGTGAGCACAGCAACTCGTACGCGGCGCGCGCCGTCACCGTCGGCAAGGGCGTGCAAACCCTGCGCGAGATTCCCCAGTCCGTCAGCGTCGTCACGCGGCAGAAGATGGATGACCAGAACCTCAACACCATCGACGCCGTGCTGGCCAACACCACCGGCATCACCATGTACGACAGTCCCATGGGCGGGCGCTACGTGTATTCGCGCGGCTTCATGGTGGAGACGTACCAGTTCGATGGCGTGAACCGCGCCATGTACTACCCGCAGGCGAACAGCTTCACCAGCAATACGGCCATGCTGGACCGCGTGGAAATCGTGCGCGGCGCCACGGGACTGCTGCAGGGCACGGGCTCGCCCGGCGCCGCCATCAACATGGTGCGCAAGCGTCCGCTGGCGGAAAAGCAGGTGCAGCTGGCGCTGGGCGCGGGCCGCTGGAACGACGTGCGCGGCGAAGTCGACGTCACCGGCCCCCTGAACGCATCGGGCAGCATCCGCGGCCGCGCCGTGGCCGCGCATGACCAGCGCGATTATTTCTATGACGTGGCCGACAGCCGCACGGACGTGCTGTACGGCGTGCTGGAATTCGACCTGGCGCCGGGCAGCAAGCTGACCACGGGCGCCAGCTACGAAAAGCTGAAGTCGACACCGTTTTTCTCCGGCATGCCCCGCTACCTCGACGGCAGCGATCCGAAGCTGCCCCGTTCGACCTTCCTGGGCGCCGACTGGAACCGCTGGAACAGCAAGCAGACAGCCGTCTTCGTCGAATTCGAGCACCGCTTCGACGCCGACTGGTCGCTCAAGGCCAGCGCCAACTACACGCGCGAACGGCACGACGTGAAATACATGTTCAGCCAGGGCGCGATCAATCCCGCCACCCTGGCCGGCATGATGATGTACGGCGGCGTGTTCGACTACGGCAGCACCAACAAGGGCATCGACCTGTCGCTCGACGGCAAATTCAACGCCTTCGGCCGGCGTCACGGTTTCAGCGCCGGCATCGGCACGAACCGCCTGGAAAGCGACAGCGACTACAATCTGGCCCTGCTGCAGCAGCCGAACAACCCGCTGCAGCCGAACCACGGCGTGGCCGAACCGAGCGACGCCTGGTTCCGTCAAAACAGCTACCGGGGAGACCCCAGCGTGACGACCATGACGCAGACGGGAGCGTATGGCGTGGCCCGCTTCAGCGTCAGCGATCCGCTCACCGTGGTGGCGGGCGCGCGCGTGTCGAACTACAAGTCCAGCAGCGTGTACCGCGACACGGGCGAGGTGTACATCGACCCCTACCGCGAAAACGGCGTGCTCACGCCATATGGCGGCGTGATCTACGCCTTCGATCCCCGCTGGTCAGGCTATGCCAGCATCTCCGACATCTTCCAGCCGCAGAACCAGCGCACGACGGACGGCGCCCTGCTCGACCCGCTGAAAGGCCGCAACCTGGAAGCGGGCGTGAAAGGCGAACTGTTCGACGGCAAGGTCAATGCGTCGCTGGCGCTGTTCCGCATCGAGCAGCGCAACCGCGCCGAACTCGACCTGGTCAATACCTGCTCCAGCGGCACGGAATGCTATTTCTCGACGGGCAAGGTGCGCAGCGAAGGGCTCGATGCGGAAATCAGCGGCGAAGTGGCGCCGGGCTGGCAGCTGTTCGCCGGCTACACCCTGAACAATTTCAAGTACCTGGAGCAGACGTCGAATGCGGGCGTGATGTTCGCCAGCACCTACTCGCCGCGCCACATGCTGCGCGCGTGGAGCGACTACCGCCTGCCCGGTGCCCTGCAGAAGTGGAGCGTGGGCGGCGGCGTGAACTTCCAGACGGAGAGCTCGCGCGTCACGCGCGACGTGACCGTGGCACAGGGCGCATACGCCTTGTGGAGCGCGCGCGCCGCCTACCAGATCGACCGCAACTGGACGGCCGCACTGTCCGTGACGAATCTGCTCGACAAGCGCTACTACCAGACGGTGGGCGCGCCTGCGTGGGGCAATTTCTATGGCGAGCCGCGCAAGGCGCAACTGACCTTGCGCGCCCGCTTCTAAACGACGCCTAGCTTGCCGGGCGCAGGGGCGCCTTCGGCAGCGGGATGAATTCCGTCTCGCCCGGCACCTGCCCCATGCGCTGGGCGCTCCAGTCGTCGGCCGCCTGCGACAGGCGCTCCTTGCTGGACGAGACGAAATTCCAGAACAGGAAACGGTGGCCGTCCAGCGGCTCGCCGCCGATCACGACAAACTGCACGGGACCGCCGCCTGCCGTCACGACAGGCACGGCGCCCGCCTCCAGCAAGGCCATGGTGTGCGGCAGCAGCGCCACGCCGTCGACCAGCACCTCCCCGCTGATCGGATAAATCGCCGCTTCCGCCGGCAAGCCGTCCAGGCGCAGTTCCTTGCCTGCCTCCAGCGCCACGTCCAGGTACACGGTCTGCATGTAGGTGCGCACGGGCGACGTTTGCCCAAAGGCCGTGCCGATCAGGACCTTCACCACGGCGCCGTCGAGCGGCACGACGGGAATGTCGGCCTGCGGCGTGTGCGTGAAACTCGGCTCGTCTTCCTCATGCGCCTTCGGCAGCGCGGCCCACAGCTGCAGGCCGTGCGTGCGGTGCGGCTGGCCGGCCAGGTCGTGCGGCGTGCGTTCCGAATGCACGATGCCGCGCCCGGCCGTCATCCAGTTGATGGCGCCCGGTTCGATGCGCTGGTACGAACCGATGCTGTCGCGGTGGTCGATCGCGCCCTCGAACAGATAGGTGACGGTGGCCAGGCCGATATGCGGATGGGGGCGCACGTCGTGGTTGGCGTCGGGCGCCACGTCGATGGGGCCGAAATGGTCGAAAAAGATGAAGGGGCCGACTGCCTGTTTTACCGCGGAAGGCAGCAGGCGCCGCACGACGAAGCCGCCACCGAGGTCCTTTTCGTGGCTTTTCAGGATGGCCGTGCTCATGCCAGCACCGTCGTCACTTCGGTCGTCACCGCCGTCATCAATTTGTGCAGCGGGCATTTGCCGGCTGCGGACAGCAATTCCTGGCGCTGCGCGTCCGTCAGGTCGCCCGTCAGGTGCAGGGTGGCGGCCAGACGGTACACGCCCTTGCGCTCTTCGCTGGCGTCGCGCTCCGTGCTCACTTCCACGTGTTCGAGGGGAATGCCCTTGTGCCTGGCGTACCAGACCACTGTGAGCGCCTTGCAGGCCGACAGGGCCGCGTCGTACAGGTCGTGCGGCGAGGGGCCGGCATCGCCGCCGCCCTCCTCCACCGAGGCGTCGGCGGAAATGATGTGATCGCGCACGTGCACGATGTGGCGCATGGGTTGCGACTGGTCGCGGATGGCTTTGATGGTCATGGCGTTCCTTGGTGCGTTTGGAAAGCCACAATTTACACTGTTTGCCCGCTTTGCGCAGCCCGGCCGTCAGCCGCCGCAGCGCGCGGCTAGCGGATGCGGAACGGCGCGCCGGCCGCCGGCGCCAGGCCGGGACGCTTGCTCCGACGCTCTCACCGTCGTCGCCCTAATCGAGCGTGCGCGCCACGCGGAAGCCCACGATATCGTTCGACAGCACGGTGGAAAAGCCGTTGCGCAGGGCCGAGCGCAGGTAGCGCGGGTGGTACAGCCAGCAGCCGCCGCGCAGGATGCGCCGGCTGCTGTCGCTGCCCTCTTCCCAGGCGCTGCCATCGACGGGCGCGCCTTCGTAATTGTCGTGCACCACGTCCTGCACCCATTCCCACACATTGCCATGCATGTCGAACAGGCCCCAGGGATTCGGCGCGAAGGTGCCCAGCGGGCTCGTGCCGCCCCGGTACACGCCGCGCGGGCCGCCGTTGTACACATACAGGCCGTCGTAGTTCGCCTGTTCCGTGCTGATCGTGTCGCCCACGTTGAAGGCCGTGCGCGTGCCGGCGCGGCACGCGTATTCCCACTCCGCTTCGCTGGGCAGGCGGTAATGCCGGCCCGTGCGCTCGCTCAGCCATGACAGGTACAGCTGCGCGTCATTCCAGCTCACGCCCACCACCGGGTGCTGGTCGTTCTGCACGAAGCCGGGATTGTCCCAGTCCGTTTCCGAACCGCCCGCCCATTGCGTCGCCTGCACGAAGGCCCGCCATTCGCCCACGCTGACGGGATGGCGCGCCAAGGCGAACGGGCGCTCGATGCCGACCCAGTGCTGCGGCGTCTCGCGCTCCAGCCACGCCTGTTGCGAACCGGCCTGGATGGCGGCCTTGTGCTCCGTCGCGTGCGCGCCCATCTGGAAACGGCCGCTGGGAATGAGCACCAGTTCCGGTCCCTGGCCCGAACCGTCGAGGTAATCGTCGCGCAGGATGCCCTCGGCATCGGCCACCGGTTCCTCGATGGCCGCCGGCGCCGCTGCCGGTGCCGCCGCGGCGGGCGGCGCGGGCGGCTGCTG
>NZ_WFLL01000027.1:0-87572 GCF_009208755.1 Janthinobacterium sp. FT14W
CGGCGGGCGCCATGCCGCTGCGGGCGCTGCCGTCGCCGGCCGCGCCGGAACGGCAACCGTGCCTGCCCGGCATGGCGCTGCGCGGCGTGGGCCCGGTCTTGCCGCTGCAGGTGTATTTGCGCCAGGCCGAGCGCGACATGATCATGCGGGCGCTGGTGCAGGCGCGCTACCACCGCGCACGGGCAGCGCGCCAGCTGGGGCTCAGCGTGCGCCAGTTGCGTTACCGCATGCAGAAACTGACGATACAGGAACCGCTATTTGATGAGCGCATGGACGATAGATGAAGACGGCTGGTGCGACGGCGCGCTGCGCTATGACTCGCCGCACCACGATGCGCGCCCGGACGGCATGCAAGTCGATTTGCTGGTGATCCATAACATCAGCTTGCCGGGCGGCCACTTCGGCGGACCGCATGTGTCGGACTTGTTTACGGGCCGGGTAGACTATAATGCCGATCCTTCTTTCGCCGACCTGCGTGGCTTGCAGGTGTCGGCGCACTTTTTTGTGCGGCGCGATGGTGCGCTGTTGCAATATGTTTCTACTGATCAACGTGCCTGGCATGCCGGCGCGTCCATGTTCGAAGGACGCCCGCAGTGCAATGGCTATTCCATCGGTATCGAAATGGAAGGCACGGACGACGTGCCTTTCCAGCCGCGGCAATACCATGTCCTGGCGGCGCTGACGGCGGCGCTGGTGGCGCGCTACGGGCTGACGCAGGTGCGGGGCCACGAGCATATTGCGCCGGGGAGGAAGACGGATCCGGGGCCGTTTTTTGACTGGCATTTTTATCAAAAATGCTGGCTGGAAACGCTGCACGGGCAAGCTGCGTTAGCGCTTACTTCGCGGGGATTGGGCTTTCCATCCATGCCCTGAAAAGTCAACCGAAATCGTATATGAAAACACAAAAAATTACGCCGACGGATGCCGGAAAACTATTGCATCGCCTTTCGATGGGCACTACAATTAGTGCAGAACTTGAACTTAGTGACTATATGTAGTGCCATCACAGACGTTTTCAGAATTATTACCAAAGCTACCCTGTTTGTTGATATGACAACGGGAACTGGCGGTTCATCACCCTTGATCGCATTTCGCGCCAGCCGGACAAGACAGGTTGGTCGCATGATTTCTGACTGTGCATTATTTACTATTTGGCAATAAAATTACCTGAGGAAACCCAGACCATCGGGCGTTCTATTCAACAACACACGCGGCAGCAAAACTGCAGGCTGACTTTAGCTGACAACGGGAGCTTCAATGCAATCACCACAAGATATTTCCATCCATCCAACGCCAGTATCGCCAGCGCCAGGCGCGGCCAACAGCGTGGCGAGTACGGGCGCGGCATTGGGCGACTATCGCATCATCCGCCGCAACGGCGCGGTGGTGGCATTTGAGCCTTCGAAGATCGCCATCGCCATGACCAAGGCGTTTTTGGCCGTTAACGGCGGCCAGGGCGCCGCTTCGGCACGCATCCGCGAACTGGTGGAACAATTGACCGACGGCGTCGTCGCGGCGCTGGTGCGCCGCCACCCAGGCGGCGGCACCTTCCATATCGAAGACGTGCAAGACCAGGTGGAACTGTCGCTGATGCGCTCGGGCGAGCACGACGTGGCGCGTGCCTACGTGCTGTACCGCGCCAAGCACATGGAAGAGCGCCGTTTGCAGAAGGAAGCGCAGGGCGCTTCCGCACAAGTTTCCGCACCGCAATTGAACGTGACGGACAACGGCGTGCGCCGCCTGCTGGACATGCAGGAAGTGCGCGACCTGATCAATGCCGCCTGCGCCGGCCTGGAAAAGCACGTCGATGCCGACGCCATCCTGGCTGAAACGGTGAAAAACCTGTACGACGGCGTGCCCGTCGAAGAGCTGCACAAGTCGGCCATCCTGGCAGCGCGCGCGCTGATGGAAAAAGACCCGGCCTACAGCCAGGTCACGGCCCGCATCCTGCTGCACACGGTGCGCAAGGAAGTGTTCGGCAAGGAAGTGCCGCAAGCGGCCGCTGCCGCCGAATACCTGACGTATTTCCCGCAATACATCGCCAAGGGCATCGCCGCCGAGCTGCTGAACCCGGTACTCGCCAGCTTCGACCTGGAACGCCTGGCCAAAGCCATCGTGGCCGACCGCGACTTGCAATTCGGCTACATCGGCCTGCAAACCCTGTATGACCGCTACTTCCTGCACATCCAGGACGTGCGCATCGAAATGCCGCAGGCGTTCTACATGCGCGTGGCCATGGGCCTGGCGCTGAACGAGGCGGACCGCGAAGCGCGCGCCATCGAGTTCTACAGCCTGCTGTCCTCGTTCGACTTCATGAGCTCGACCCCGACCCTGTTCAACTCGGGCACCCTGCGCTCGCAGCTGTCGTCGTGCTACCTGAGCACCGTTTCGGACGACCTGGAAGGCATCTACGACGCCATCAAGGACAACGCGCTGCTGGCCAAGTTCGCCGGCGGCCTGGGCAACGACTGGACGCCAGTGCGCGCCCTGGGCGCCCACATCAAGGGCACCAACGGCAAGTCGCAAGGCGTGGTGCCGTTCCTGAAAGTGGTCAACGACACGGCCGTGGCGGTCAACCAGGGCGGCAAGCGCAAGGGCGCCGTCTGCGCCTACCTGGAAACCTGGCACATGGACATCGAGGAATTCCTCGACCTGCGCAAGAACACGGGCGACGACCGCCGCCGCACGCACGACATGAACACGGCGAACTGGATTCCCGACATGTTCATGAAGCGCGTCATGGAAAAAGGCGAGTGGACCCTGTTCTCGCCGTCGGACACGCCAGACCTGCACGACAAGGTCGGCAAGGCCTTTGAACAGGCTTACCTGGGTTACGAAGCCAAGGCCGCCGCCGGCGAAATCCGCGTCTTCAAGAAGGTCCAGGCGCTGGACCTGTGGCGCAAGATGCTGTCGATGCTGTTTGAAACGGGCCACCCATGGATCACGTTCAAGGACCCTTGCAACATCCGCAGCCCGCAGTCGCACGTCGGCGTCGTCCACAGCTCGAACCTGTGCACGGAAATCACGCTGAACACCAGCAGCGATGAAATCGCCGTCTGCAACCTGGGTTCCGTGAACATGCCGGCGCACATGAAGGAAGGCAAGCTCGATCACATCAAGCTGGCCAAGACCATCCGCACCGCCATGCGCATGCTCGACAACGTCATCGACATCAATTACTACGCCGTCGACAAGGCGCGCAATTCGAACATGCGCCACCGTCCCGTCGGCATGGGCATCATGGGCTTCCAGGACTGCCTGCACATGATGCGCATCCCGTTCGCCTCGGACGCCGCCGTGTCGTTTGCCGACACCTCGATGGAAGCCGTCTGCTACTACGCCTACCTGGCGTCGACGGAACTGGCCGAAGAGCGCGGCCGCTATGAATCGTACGCCGGTTCGCTGTGGGACCGCGGCATCCTGCCGCAAGACTCGGTGAAACTGCTGGCTGAAGAGCGCGGCGGCTACCTGGAAGTCGATTCCTCGTCGGCCATGGACTGGACCCCGGTGCGCGAACGCATCGCCAAGTTCGGCATGCGCAACTCGAACTGCGTGGCGATTGCCCCGACGGCGACGATTTCGAACATCATCGGCGTCTCGGCCTGTATCGAACCGACGTTCCAGAACCTGTACGTGAAATCGAACCTGTCGGGCGAATTCACGGAGATCAACGGCTACCTGGTGCGCGACCTGAAGGCGCGCGACCTGTGGGATGAAGTCATGATCTCGGACCTGAAGTACTTCGACGGCTCGCTGGTGAAGATCGACCGCATCCCGCAAGACCTGCGCGATATCTACGCCACGGCCTTCGAAGTGTCGCCAAGCTGGCTGGTGGAAGCGGCTTCGCGTCGCCAGAAGTGGATCGACCAGGCCCAGTCGCTGAACATCTACATGGCTGGCGCTTCGGGCAAGAAACTGGACGAAACCTACAAGCTGGCATGGCTGCGTGGCCTGAAAACCACCTACTACCTGCGTACCATCGCCGCCACCCACATGGAGAAATCGACCTCCAAGACGGGCGCCCTGAACGCCGTGGCAGTCGATGGCGGCATGTCGGCCAGCGCGCACAGCGCTGCGGCAGCTGCCGCAGTGGCAGCCGTTCCGGCGGTGGCGCCGGTCGTGGCAGCGGCAGCGGACGACGCCGATGGCGAAGCCTGCTACCTGCGTCCGGGCGACGACGGTTTCGAGGAATGCGAAGCCTGCCAGTAAGATTTTAGTTGTCAGCCCGGCACGGCCGGGCTGATTCAATGTTGTCAATGTCTGCATTGTCCGATTGAACGGGCCTGTTGCGGATCGCCGGCTCGCCGGCATGGAAAGGAAGAAGAATATGTCGTTGTCTTGGGATGATGAAACCACGTCGGCAGCTGTGCCGCGTCCGGCGCAGCAAGCGCCGCTGGGAAATACCGATTTGAACCTGCCGGCCGGTGCCGAGCCGTCCGAAGCGAACGCCGAGCAAGTGGCGCGCCGCGTGAACGCCGACGACAAGCGCATCATCAACGGCAAGACGGACGTCAACCAGTTGGTGCCGTTCAAGTACAAATGGGCGTGGGACAAATACCTGGCCGGCTGCGCCAACCACTGGATGCCGCAGGAAGTGAACATGCAGCGCGATATCGAGCTGTGGAAGAACCCGAACGGCCTGACGGACGACGAGCGCCGCCTGGTCAAGCGCAACCTGGGCTTCTTCGTGACGGCCGACTCGCTGGCCGCCAACAACATCGTGCTGGGCACCTACCGCCACATCACGGCGCCCGAGTGCCGCCAGTACCTGCTGCGCCAGGCGTTCGAGGAAGCGATCCACACGCACGCCTACCAGTACATCGTCGAATCGCTGGGCCTGGACGAAGGCGAGATCTTCAACGCCTACAACGAAGTCAAGTCGATCCGCGACAAGGATGAATTCCTGATCCCGTTCATCAACACGCTGACGGATCCCGCCTTCGTCACCGGCACGGTGGAAAACGACCAGAAGCTGCTCAAGTCCCTGATCGTGTTTGCCTGCCTGATGGAAGGCCTGTTCTTCTACGTGGGCTTCACGCAGATCCTGGCGCTGGGCCGCCAGAACAAGATGATGGGCGCTGCCGAGCAGTACCAGTACATCCTGCGCGACGAATCGATGCACTGCAACTTCGGCATCGACTTGATCAACACGATCAAGATGGAAAACCCGCAGCTGTGGACGGCCGCCTTCCGCGAAGAGATCAAGGATCTGTTCATGAAAGCCGTGGAACTGGAATACGCGTACGCGGAAGACACCATGCCGCGCGGCGTGCTGGGTCTGAACGCGCCGATGTTCAAGGGCTACCTGCGCTTCATCGCCAACCGCCGCGCGCAGCAGATCGGCATCGAGCCGCTGTTCGCCCAGGAAGAAAATCCATTCCCGTGGATGAGCGAGATGATCGACATGAAGAAGGAACGCAACTTCTTCGAGACGCGCGTGACCGAATACCAGACCGGCGGTGCGCTGAACTGGGAATAAGCGTTCGCTCTCGAAAGCCAGAAGCGCCGTCACTGTGACGGCGCTTTTTTTTCGTGCCTGGCGTCGAAAAATACGGTTGCAGGGAGGCCGCGGAACACGCCGTCGGCGCAGCGGAAAACGGCGTGCGCATCGGGCGCCGCGAAGCGGCTTGCGGCGGATTTTTCGGCGGCCACGCGGGCCCGCATCGCAGGCCGAAAATATCGTTTCCGGAGACGCTGGCGGCGGCATTTGGCGCGCGATTGTGCGATAGCACGCGTAACGTGCAAAAAAGCGGGCGAAAACGTGTCGTGCCGGTTGCGCATTGACAAGGTTTTCGTGTACTTTATGAGATTGCAAATGCGAGCGTTAGAATGCGGGGTTTTTTAACCAGCGCGGTAACGAAAAAACCTCGCAAAACAGGGATACAGATTTACACGGATATGCACAAAACCACACCGTTTTCGTCTGCCGCCGTGCCCGAATTTTTTCAGGCATGGCGGTTTTTTATTTGACGCTTGGGTGTTGTGGCGAGCGCGATGCGAGGAGCGAAAAAACGCACGGCATCGAAAACGAATGACCGAATTCAGACTTTGCCACCAGCTGCGAGATAAAGCAGGGTGGCACCGACGATGGCTGAAGTGCTGCAAACGTGAGGAGTTGCAGCAGTTCAGCTGGTGCCGAATTCATTAGCGCAAACGACCGTTTGTGCCGATGAATAATTCGCCTGGCCTATCCCTGTGGTGGGTCGGACGGGTTTAAATCTTGTAGCTTAAATTTCTCATCTCAGATGAAGGAGAGACAAATGGCAACAGCCGCTAAGAAATCAGAAGTAAAGAAACCAGCCGCCAAGGCTGCTCCTGCCGCGAAGAAGCCGGCAGCCGCAGCGAAGACGGTTGCCGCTAAACCAGCTGCCAAAGCCGCAGCCAAACCAGCCGCAAAACCAGCTGCCAAAGCCGCAGCGAAACCTGCAGCCAAGCCAGCCGCAAAACCAGCAGCAAAAGTGGCTGCCAAGCCGGTAGCGAAAGCCGCAGCGAAACCAGCGGCCAAGGCAGCAGCAAAACCGGCAGCCAAGCCAGCAGCAAAAGTGGCTGCGAAACCTGCCGCCAAGGCAGCGGCCAAACCAGTGGCGAAAAAAGCCGCTGCCAAGCCAGCAGCAAAAGCGGCAGCCAAACCTGCCGCCAAGGCAGCAGCCAAGCCAGCCGTAAAAAAAGCCGCAGCGAAACCTGCAGCCAAGGCAGCAGCCAAACCAGTCGCCAAGGCAGCAGCCAAGCCGGCGGCGAAAAAAGTCGTCGCCAAGGCAGCAGCCAAGCCGGCCGCCAAAGCAGCAGCGAAGCCAGCAGCAAAAGCTGCAGCCAAGCCAGCAGCCAAGGTAGCAGCGAAGCCGGCAGCCAAAGCGGCAGCCAAGCCAGCGGCCAAGGCAGCAGCGAAGCCAGCAGCGAAAAAAGCCGTTGCCAAGCCGGCAGCCAAGCCAGCCGCGAAAGCCGCAGCGAAACCTGCCGCCAAGGCAGTAGCGAAGCCAGCAGCCAAGCCGGCAGCGAAAAAAGCGGTAGCGAAGCCAGCCGCCAAGGCAGCAGCGAAGCCAGCAGCAAAAGCGGCAGCCAAGCCAGCGGCCAAGGCAGCAGCGAAGCCAGCGGCCAAAGTTGCTGCGAAGCCAGCCGCCAAAGCCGCAGCGAAACCTGCCGCCAAAGTCGCAGCGAAACCGGCAGCCAAGCCAGCGGCCAAGGTAGCAGCGAAGCCAGCAGCAAAACCGGCAGCCAAGGTTGCCGCCAAGCCAGCGGCCAAGCCGGCAGCGAAAGCAGCAGCGAAACCTGCCGCCAAGCCTGCAGCAGCGCCAGTCGCGGCAGCCGCACCGGTAGCCGCGCCGGCAGCCGCACCAGCGGCCCCAGCCGCCGTGGCCGCCAAACCGGCAGCCAAGAAGGCCGCGCCGAAAAAGGCCGCACCGAAGAAGGCCGCGCCTGTCGCCAAGCCATCGGCGCCTATCGCACCTGTAGCAAAAACCGTGTTGGCACCGGCTGCAGCCTGGCCATTCCCAACCAGCACCCGCCCATCGTAATTCCAACGATACGGGTGCCTGGATGAGGCAACACGCCGCTGTGTGACTCAATCACACAGCGGTTTTTTTTTGGAGAATTAGTCGTGCTGATCGTTATCCTTACATTGATCGTTGATACCATCGCCACCTTGCTGGGCGGCGTGTTGCTGCTGCGCTTCTGGATGCAGGCGGTGCGCGTGCGGCCGCCGTCGTCGGTGGCGCAATTCACGTTTCAATTGTCCGACTGGCTGGTACGCCCCCTGCGCCGCGTGGTGCCGGGCGTGGGCGGGTATGACTGGGCCAGCCTGATCGGCGCCTTCCTGATCGTGCTGCTGGCCAGCTCGGTCCTATTTATTTCCGGTTATCCCGTCGAAGTGGTGCTGCTCAAGTCGCTGCAACGCTTCCTGCAATGGATACTCTACGGTTTCATGGCCTTGCTGATCATCGAAGCCATCTTCAGCTGGGTCAACCCGCATGCGCCGCTGGCGCCGTTCGTACGGGCCCTGAACGAGCCCCTGCTGCGTCCGATCCGCAAGGTCGTGCCGCTGGTCGGCAGCCTGGACCTGTCGCTGCTGGTGGCGCTGATCCTGTTGCAGATCGCGCAAGTACTGGTGGGAATGATTATTGTCGTGAGGTAAGGCGGGGAGGCCGGCCTGGCGTTTGCGCGCAAGCCGACCCTGCTTGAACAAGCTGTAGCGTTGCCGGGTGAGGTTTCACCCGGCCTG
The DNA here is from genome assembly GCF_009208755.1 of Janthinobacterium sp. FT14W. Lineage (NCBI taxonomy): Bacteria > Pseudomonadati > Pseudomonadota > Betaproteobacteria > Burkholderiales > Oxalobacteraceae > Janthinobacterium > Janthinobacterium sp. FT14W. Next base: position 8,216 of record NZ_WFLL01000027.1, read on the forward strand.
CATATCAATAGCGGTAGCCGAACGCCGCTTCAAACTGGTCGGCAATGCTTTCTGGCGTAAACACATGGTTTTGCGCACCCTGGGTGGCGATCTTGATGGCGCCCAGCAGGCTGGCCAGGCGACCGCTGGTTTCCCAGCCCAGGTCGTTGGTAATGCCGAACAGCAAGCCTGCACGGTAGGCGTCGCCGCAGCCGGTAGGATCCAGCACTTCCTTGGCGGCCACGACAGGAATGTCGATGCGCTTGCCGTCCGTATAGATTTCCGACCCTTTTTCACCGCGCGTGACGATCAGCGCTTCCAGGCGGCTGGCGATTTCCGGCAGGGTCAAGCCCGTGCGCTCCATCAACATTTCCATTTCATAGTCATTGGCCGATACATACGTGGCCTTGTTGATGAAGTCGATCAACTGGGCGCCATCGAAGCGTGGCAACTGCTGGCCCGGGTCGAACATGAAGGGGATGCCCAGTTCGGCCAGGTCGGCTGCGTGCTTGAGCATGCCCTGGTCGCCGTCCGGCGAAATGATGGCCACCTTGGCCGGTCCCGCATTGGCGATCGGGTTTTCATGCGCAAACGACATGGCGCCCGGGTGGAAGGCATTGATCTGGTTATTGTCCGCGTCGGCCGTGACGAAGCACTGCGCGTTGTAGCTGTCGGCCTTGATCAGGATGTTGGCGGTGGAAATGCCCAGCTTTTGCAGGCGTTCCAGGTAGGCGGCGCTATCCTGGCCCATGACGCCGACGATGCGCGGGTCGCCGCCCAGCATTTTCAGGCTGTAGGCGATGTTGCCCGAGCAGCCGCCGAACTCCGTGCGCATGGTCGGCACGAGGAAGGACACATTTACCTTGTGCAACTGGTCGGCCAGCAGCGATTCGCCGAAGCGGCCGGGAAATTGCATGATGGTGTCGGTGGCAAGCGAACCGCAGATCAACGAGGTTTTGGTCATGATAGTGTCTGTTAAGGGTAAAAGATGGCGATATGGTAGCCAGACGCCGTGAGCTGGTCTAAGGCAAAGTACAGTTTGATGATTTGTTCCGAGCGGGGCGCAAACCCCGTGCTCACGTCGATCGTGGCCGGCAGGTAGTCGCGCGGCGCGATCACCCGGCGCAGGACGGGCTTGTCATTGGCATCGTTGAGGATCAGTTCGATGCTGGGCCAGGCTTGTACGCTGCGACTCTGGTTGCGCAGCAGCGAGACGTAGGAAAAGGTCTGTTCCTTGATGGTTTGTAATTCGCCCTGTTCGATGGACAGCGCCTCGATCTGCGCCGGCAAGTCGACCTGGCAGCCACTGAGCTTGCACAGCGCCACCAGGGTTGGCTTCCACTGCGGAAATTGTGCCGCCAGCGGATTGCGGAAGGTGGTCATCACTTGCAGGAATAACAAGAGCAACAGCGCCACGGAGCCGAGGGCCATGGCCACGCGCAGGGCCTTGCCGCTTTGTTCGCGGCGCCGGCCCCGGGTGACGAAAGCCGGTTCGTCGTCGTCGGCCGGCAATTGCGCTGCCTCGGCGGCCACGGCGGATTCAGGCGGCACGGCGGCCGCTTGTGCCACCTGGTCGGCCAGCGTCGGTTCCACGCGCGCCGGGGGCGCCGCGACGGGTGCCCGCGGCACGGGCTTGTCCAGGCTGACCTTGTCGGCGGCAGGCAGTACCGGCGCTTCCTCGGCTTCCAGGTTCGGTTCGCGGCGGCTCTCGCGCAAATATGTGGCGAAGGCGGGCGCGTCATCGACCTGGCGGCGCTTGAACGGCGCCATCGGCTGGGGCAGCGGCGGCTCCGGCTGGGGGGGCGGCGCTGCCATCGGTATCACTGCGGGAGGGACGACAGGGGCGGCGACAGGCACTTCGTCCGGCGTCTCGGCAGGCAGGCTGACGTCGAGGTCCAGTTCGATGGTTTCGCCATCGTCTTCGTCCTCCTTGAGCTGCGCCGTTTCCGGCAAGATGCCGAACGGGTCGAACGAGGTGTCGAAGTCGAGAGAATAGATGGGTTCGTCGTCCGTGGCGGACGGCAGGCTGGCGTCAAGCGGGTAAGCGCTCGGCAGCGGGGTGCCGCCGCCGGGGGCCGATGTTAAAAACGGCGATGCCGCGGCTGGATCGACCAGCGCGGCATTGCCGTCAAAGACTTCCCTGCACGTGCCACAGCGCACGATGCCCCCACGTAACTTCAACTGGTCAGCAGCGACCCGAAATATCGTGTTGCAATGGGGGCATTTGGTGGCGAGGGCCATTGCTGTGCTTATGCACCTTCCGCGCGGGGCGCAGGCGCTTGCGTGCTGCCCAGGCGGCCATGCAGGGCCACCCAGCCATCTTGCTCGGCCCATACACCCAGCTGGATGAAAGGCGCGTAGGCTGCGGCCACTTCTTCCGCCTGGCGTGCCAGCACGCCGGACAGGATCAGTGCGCCGCCGTCGGCAACGCGGCCAGACAGCATCGGTGCCATCAGTTTCAATGGGCTCGACAGGATGTTGGCAACGACGATGTCAAACTTGGCCGTGGCGTGTGCCGAGGTGGCAAACGTGTCTGGCAAGAAATATTCGATCTCGCACTGGTTGCGTTCGGCATTGTCGCGGGCCGATTCGATCGCTTGCGGATCGATATCGACGCCGGCCACCGTTTGCGCGCCCAGCTTCTTGGCCACCATGGCCAGGATGCCGGAACCGCAACCGTAGTCGAGCACGGTCTTGCCGGGGGCAGGGTTCGCTTCCAGCCATTCCATGCACAGGCGCGTGGTGGGGTGGCTGCCCGTGCCGAAGGCCAGGCCCGGGTCCAGTTCCAGGATCAGGCCGTCAGGGTCCGGTGCCTCGTGCCAGCTGGGCACGACCCAGATATTCTTGCCGATGTGAATCGGGGCGAATTGCGACTGCGTCAGGCGCACCCAGTCCTGCTCTTCCACGGGGCGCATGCTAAAGGCAGGAACTTCCGTCATGCCGACAGCCTGGGCTGCGGCGGCCACGATGGCGGCCTGGTCGGCGTCGACGTCCGTCAGCGCCACCACGCGGCTGCGTTCCCACGCCGCTTCCTTCGGTTCCATGCCGGGTTCGCCAAACAGGGGCTGCTCGGCGTCCGTGCCTTCATCGGCGTCTTCCACCGACACCGACAGGGCGCCCGCTTCCATCAGCGCGTCGGACATGGCTTCGGCGTTGTCGCGGGCGATTTCAATGACGATTTCCGTCCAGCTCATGCGCCCGCCTTGATTTCGGATTTCTTGGCGATGCTGGGGCTGCCGCTATTCAGGTTCTTGCCCAGGTCCGGCATGTCGGCCAGTTTCTGTTCCAGATAGTGAATGTTCGTGCCGCCTTCGATGAAGCGCGCGTCGATCATCAGTTCGCGGTGCAAGGCGATGTTCGTGTTGATGCCTTCGACCACCATTTCGGACAGGGCGATCTGCATGCGGCGGATCGCCTGCTCGCGCGTGGCGCCGTAAGCGATCACTTTGCCGATCATCGAGTCGTAGTGCGGCGGCACGTAGTAGCCGGCGTAGGCGTGCGAGTCGACGCGGATGCCGGGGCCGCCCGGCGCATGCCAGGAGACGATCTTGCCGGGCGATGGCGTGAACTTGAACGGATCTTCCGCATTGATGCGGCACTCGACGGCGTGGCCCGACAGCAGGACGTCGCGCTGGCGGAAACGCAGTTTTTCGCCGGCGGCGATGCGGATCTGCTCTTGCACGATGTCGATGCCGGTGATCATTTCGGTGACCGGATGCTCAACTTGCACGCGGGTATTCATTTCAATGAAATAGAACTCGCCGTTTTCGTACAGGAATTCAAAGGTGCCGGCGCCGCGGTAGCCGATCTTGCGGCACGCTTCCGCGCAGCGGTCGCCAATTTTCTCGATCAGCTTGCGCGGAATGCCCGGCGCCGGTGCTTCTTCGATCACTTTCTGGTGGCGGCGCTGCATGGAGCAGTCGCGCTCGCCCAGCCAGACGGCGTTCTTGTGTTCGTCGGCGAGGATCTGGATTTCCACGTGGCGCGGATTTTCCAGGTACTTCTCCATATACACTTCAGGGTTGCCGAAAGCCGTGCCGGCTTCCGTCTTGGTCATCGCCACGGCGTTGATCAGGGCCGCTTCCGTGTGCACCACGCGCATGCCGCGTCCGCCACCGCCGCCGGCCGCCTTGATGATGACGGGATAGCCGATCTTGCGGGCAATTTGCACGATCGCTTTCGGATCGTCCGGCAACGCGCCTTCCGAGCCGGGCACGCACGGTACGCCAGCCTTGATCATGGTTTGCTTGGCCGACACTTTATCGCCCATCAAGCGGATCGATTCGGAACGGGGGCCGATGAAGACGAAGCCCGATTTCTCGACGCGTTCGGCAAAGTCGGCATTTTCCGACAGGAAGCCATAGCCTGGGTGAATCGCTTGCGCGTCCGTCACTTCAGCGGCGCTGATGATGGCGGGCATGTTCAGGTAGCTCAGGGCGGACTGTGCCGGCCCGATACAAACGGATTCGTCGGCCAGCTTGACGTATTTCGCGTCCTTGTCGGCTTCGGAGTGGACTACAACCGTTTTAATGCCCATTTCGCGGCAGGCGCGCTGAATACGGAGGGCAATTTCACCACGGTTGGCAATCAGGATTTTTTCAAACATGGTAGGTTCGCGTATGTCTGTGAGAGCCGGCGAGCCGGCGAAACAACAAGTGTGAGGGGCTAAAACTGCAAACGGCCGTTGCCGGCCGTGTGGACTGGGTTTTAGCCGATCACAAACAAGGGTTGACCGAATTCGACCGGTTGGCCGTTTTCGACCAGGATCTGGGTCACGACACCGGCTTTGTCGGAGTCGATTTCATTGAGCAGCTTCATCGCTTCGATGATGCACAGGGTATCACCTTCCTTGACGGTCGAGCCCACTTCAACATAGGCGGCGCTGCCAGGAGCGGAGGAGCGGTAGAAGGTGCCGACCATCGGCGACTTGACCACATAGCCCGTTGGCTCGGCGGCGACCACGACGGCGGCTGCCGCAGCAGGAGCGGCGGCTGGCGCGGCTGGCTGGTATTGGGCTGGCATGCCTTGCGGCTGCATCATGACCATCTGGTTTTGCGGCATGGCCGACGATTTGACGATGCGAACCTTGCTTTCGCCTTCGGTAACTTCCAGCTCTGCGATATCCGATTCGGCGACCAGGTCGATCAAGGTCTTGAGTTTTCGTAGATCCATGTAAAACCCCTAGGAATGTAGTTTGTTTTATGAGTGATGCGGTGATGTCCAGAACCTATCGCCGCGCTAAATGCGTGCAGATCGCGTAGATTAACGTTTTTTAAGCGCAAAGTCGATGGCAAACCGATATCCATCGATACCCAGGCCGCAGATCGTCCCCTGCGCGATCGCGCTGAGAAATGAGTGATGTCGAAACGTTTCGCGTTGATAAATATTCGAGATATGGACTTCCACGAACGGAATGGCGACCCCGGCCAGCGCATCGCGCAAGGCGACGCTGGTATGGGTCAGGCCGCCCGGATTGATGACGATGGCATCGATCCCTTCCGCTCGCGCGGCATGGATGCGGTCGATCAGCGCGCCTTCATGGTTGCTTTGAAAGCAGACCAGGTCGGCACCGGCCGCCATGGCTTGCGCCATTGCTGCCTGCTCGATATCGGCCAAGGTGCTGGCGCCGTAGACCTCAGGCTCGCGCGTTCCCAGCAAATTCAGGTTGGGACCGTTGAGCAGAAGGAGGTTTTTTGCCATGTATGGAAGACCGTTTTAGCGAAAGTTCCGCATTTTGCCGCCAAAGATACGCATTGGCAAGAGAAAAAAGCACGCTCCGAATTTACAATTTATCCAGATCGGCGCGCAACTGATCAAATTTCAAGCGGCCCAGATAGGTCTTTTTGACTTCGCCATCGGCGCCGATCAGCACCGTAAAGGGCAAACCGCCCGTGGCATTGCCAAAATGGCGCGACAGGTCGGTGCCGCTCATGCCGGACACATACACGGGATAGGCAATCTTGACCTTGCTGGCAAAAGTGGCAATATTGCTGGCCGAATCGATGCCGATGCCGATCACCTGCAGGTTTTTCACCCCATAGTGGCCTTGTACTTCCGACAGTTCCGGCATTTCTTCCACGCATGGCGGGCACCACGGCGCCCAGAAATTGACCAGCAGGTTTTTACCCTTCCATTGCGACAAGGCTTGCGTGGCGCCAGCCGCGTCCGGCAGGGACAGCGCATACAGCTCGTTGACGGGGCCCGTCGCGCCTGGCGCGATGGCGGTCGTCTGCGGTCCCGCTTCTTTTGCCGCTTCCTTCGCTTTTTCCTTGCTCAAGCCAACATATGCGCCCATGCCGCCAAACATCAGTGCAACGATGGCGCCGACGATCCAATTCTTTTTTGTCATAACTTTATCTATATCAATGTTAGTGGGTAGCCGGCGCGCCATCGGCGAGGCTGGCGGCCAGCAGGCTGCGCAGCCCGGCGATATCGGTGCGCAGCACTTTTCCATCCGCCTTGGCTTTCAGTGCGCCGCGCATATCGTCGAGCTCATACAGGGCCGCGTGCACGCCTTCGTTTTTCCACAAGAAACTGGCTGTCTCGACCGCATCATAACGCGCTCCCTTGAAATGCGGGCTTTCCGACATGTCGAGCACGACATTTTTATTCAACAGGAAGATGTGGATTTCCTTGGCGCTCTCGGCAAACAGCTGCAGATAGATCTCGTCGTGGGGGCCGGCCGTGCCGTTCAGCACGGGGCCGCTGAGCAGGGGATGAAATTGCTGCAACGCTTCCATGACCTGCAGCGCGATCGTGCGCAGCTGGAACAATCGCGCCGGCTGGCTGTCGGCCAGGAACAGGGCATTGTATTGCCGCACCTGTTCCTCGATCATCTCGTTGTCCGGCAGTATATTGGGCCGGCTGGGGGCGTCGCCCAGCACCTGCCGCGCCGCCTTGCGCCTGGCGCTGCCATAGTCGGCGCCATCCTGCGCCACCAGGCGCGCGGCAGCGGCGGCGATTTCCAGGCGCAACTGCGCGCTATCGTCAAATGCATCGTTCGTCATGAGCGAGATGATACTCTGAAGCGGAAAAAGTCATGGCGTCGGTTAAAATCCCATACTTGACCTTTTTAATCTCACCATCTTACCTACGCGCGCACTTGTCGCACTGATCACATGCATATTCATATTCTCGGCATTTGCGGTACCTTCATGGGCGGCCTGGCCGTCCTGGCCAAGGAAGCCGGCCATAAAGTCACCGGTTGCGATGCCAACGTCTATCCCCCGATGAGCACGCAGCTGGAATCGCAGGGAATCGAACTGATCCAGGGCTTTGACCCGGAACAAACCAAGCTGAACCCGGATTTGTATGTGATAGGCAATGTGGTCTCGCGCGGCAACCCGCTGGTGGAAGAAATCCTCAACCGCAGCCTGCCGTATGTGTCCGGTCCGCAATGGATCGGCGAACACATCTTGCGTAACCGGTGGGTGCTGGTCGTGGCCGGTACGCATGGCAAGACGACAACGTCGGCCATGCTGGCCTGGATACTCGAAGACGCGGGCTACGCGCCGGGCTTCCTGATCGGCGGCGTGCCGATGAACTTTGGCATCTCTGCCCGCCTCAGCGGCAAGATCGATGGCAAGAGCGTCGATTCGGACTTCTTCGTCATCGAAGCCGATGAATACGACACGGCCTTCTTCGACAAGCGCAGCAAGTTCGTGCATTACCACGCGAAGACGGCCATCATGAATAACCTGGAATATGATCACGCCGACATCTTCCCCGATCTGCACGCGATCGAGACGCAATTCCACCACATGGTGCGCACCGTGCCCGGCATCGGCCGCCTCGTGTTCAACGGCGACGAAGCGTCGCTGCAGCGCGTGCTGGCGCGCGGTTGCTGGAGTGAAAAGGAAAGTTTTGGCCAAGATGCCAACTGGCAACTGCAAGAGCAGGCCGATGGCAGCTTCGACGTGTACTTCAATGGCCAGCAGGAAGGCCATGTGGCGTGGGCGCTCACGGGCAAGCACAACCGCAGCAATGCGCTGGCAGCCATCGCTGCCGCGCGCCACGTGGGCGTGCCCATCGCCCAGGCCTGCGCCGCGCTGGCCAGCTTCGAGAGCGTCAAGCGCCGCATGGAAGTGCGCGGCGTGGTCAATAACATGACCGTGTACGACGATTTCGCCCACCATCCGACGGCCATCGCCACCACCGTGGGCGGCTTGCGCCAGAAGATCGGCAGCAGCGGCCGCATCCTGGCCGTGCTGGAACCGCGTTCGAACACCATGAAGCTGGGCGCCATGAAAGATGCGCTGCCGGGCAGCCTCAAGGATGCCGACCTGGTCTTCGGTTTCGGCAGCCATGCCGCGCTGGGCTGGAGCCTGGGCGACGCGCTGGCGCCGCTGGGCAAGATTGCCAGCGCCTACGAAGACATCGATGCGCTGGTGGCGGCCGTGGCGGCCAGCGCCCGTCCCGGCGACCAGATCGTCGTCATGAGCAACGGCGGCTTTGGCGGCGTGCACCAGAAATTGCTGGAGGCGCTGGGCCGATGATTCTGTACCTGCATGGATTCCGCTCGTCGCCATTGTCGATGAAGTCGCGCCTGCTGGCCGCGCAGATGCAGGCGCTGGGCCGCGAGGCAGAATGGCGGTGCCCGCAATTGCCCGCGTCGCCGAAACTGGCCATCGAACTGGCCTTGTCGCTGGTCAAGGGCGTGGCACCGGCCGACCTGACGATTATCGGCTCCTCGCTGGGCGGCTATTACGCCACCTGGCTGGCAGAACAGCTCGGTTGCCGCGCCGTGCTGCTCAACCCTGCCATCGTGCCCCTGATCGACCTGGAACAGCATGTGGGCGTGACGACGGAGTTCCATTCGGACAAGCCATTCGAGTTCAAGCGCGAATACATCGATGAGCTGCGCGCGTTTGCCGTGCCGGCCATTACGCAGCCGCAACGCTATTTCCTGATTGCCGCCACGGGCGATGAAGTGCTCGACTACCGCGACATGGTGGCGCATTATCAGGGGGCGCGGCAACTCGTCATCGAGGGCAGCGACCATGGCATCAGCGAATTTGCCGATTACCTGGCGCCCGTGCTGGCCTTTTGCGGCATCGCTGCGGACGCGGCCCTGTGAGGCCCGGTTCGCTGCGGCAGGCGCAGTGGCATGCGCACGTCAACGCCGTCAATGCGCCGCCGGCCTTGCGCCACTGGCTCACGGGCGGCGGGTCGCTGACGGCCAAGCTGAAAGCGCATAGCGGCGCGTTTCGCGTGCAATGTTTGCATCAGGAAACGGCACGTTGCCTGAGCGACGAGGCCGCCAGCATCGGCTTGTACCGCGCGGGCCGGGTCTGGGAACGCGAAGTGCTGTTGCGCTGTGATAACAAACCGGCCGTGTTTGGCCATACCGTCGTGCCCATGCAGGCGACGGCCACGGACTGGCCCTTGTTTTCCGCGCTGGGCGAACGCTCGCTGGGCACGACCCTGTTTGGCGACCGCATGGTACGGCGCGGCACGCTTGAATTTGCCCGCCTGCGTGCCGGGCACCCGCTGGTGCAGCGGGTACGCGCCGCGTTGGCGCTGGAAGGGCAGCGCGTCGACGCGCAGGCGCTGTTTTTGGCCCGGCGCTGCCTGTATCAGCGTCACCAGGGCTTGCTGCTGGTAACCGAAGTATTTTTGCCGGCGGTGCTCGAGCTGACGTCCCTCACTCGCACCGTTGCAACCGACACATTAATAAACAAAGCATAACAATGAATCTATTTTTTGAAGAATCCGGCGATTTCAAGGTCGGCACGGTCCTGTCGCAAGCGGGTGAGGCGTACCAGGTCGAAATGGCCAGCGGCAAGCGCACCAAGGTCAAGATCAAGGATGTGCTGCTGCAGTATGAAAAGCCGGCGCCGGCCGAGCTGCTCGAGCAAGCCAAGGCTGTGGCTGCCGATATCGATCTCGATTTCCTGTGGGAAGTGGCGGGCGAAGACGAGTTCGGCTTTGCCGAGCTGGGCGCCGAGTATTTCGGCCACGCCCCGCTGCCGCCGGAAGCGGCCGGCCTGATCCTGGCCCTGCATTCGGCGCCCGTGTATTTTTACAAGAAGGGCCGCGGCCGCTACAAGGCGGCGCCGGAAGCCTCGCTGAAGGCCGCGCTGGCCGGCATCGAAAAGAAAAAGCAGCAGGCGCTGGTGCAAGCCGCGTACGTGGATGAGCTGAAACAGAACCGCTTGCCTGTCCCGATGCAGCCCATGGTGCTGCAACTGCTGTTCAAGCCGGACAAGAACACGATCGAATACAAGGCGCTGGAAGCGGCGTGCACGGAATTGCACACGACGCCGGCCCGCCTCATGCTGGCCGTGGGGGGCATCGCTTCGCCGAAAGATTTGCACCTGTCGAAATTCCTCTTCGAGAATTTCCCGAAAGGCGCCGGCTTCCCGAGCGTGCCCGTGCCCTCCGTGACGGCCAAGCTGCCGCTGGCCGACGTGGCCGCCTTCTCCATCGACGACGTGACCACCACCGAGATCGACGATGCCTTCTCCGTGCAGCCGCTGCCCGACGGCACCGTGAAAGTGGGTATCCACATCGCCGCGCCGGGCCTGGGCATCCGCCCGGAAGACGTGATCGACAAGATGGCGCGCCAGCGCATGTCCACCGTTTACATGCCGGGTGACAAGATCACCATGTTGCCGGACGAAATCGTCAATGCTTTCACGCTCGCCGAAGGCACGACGTGCCCGGCCCTGTCGCTGTACGCGACCCTGGACCCGAAAGCGGAATGGGCCGTGGTCAGCACGCAGACGCGCGCCGAGCTGGTACCCATCGCCAGCAATTTGCGCCATAACCAGCTGGACGACCTGGTCAACGAGGAAACCCTGGCCAGCGGCGAAGGCGAGTATCCGCACAAGGCCGATTTTGCCGTGCTGTGGCATTGGGCGCAGCAGCTGGAACAGGGCCGCATGAAGAAGCGCGAAGCGTTCGGCCTGAAGCCGGAACAGAATAACCGCGTCGATTTCAATTTCTATGTGGAAAACGACATCGTCACCGTGGCGCGCCGCAAGCGTGGCGCGCCGCTGGACAAGATCGTCGCTGAACTGATGATTTTTGCCAATAGTACCTGGGGCAAGATGCTGCACGACCATGGCGTGCCCGGCATCTACCGCAGCCAGGGCGGCGGCAGCGGCAATAGCTGGGCGGCAAAGATGCAGGTGCGCATGGTCACCCACGCGGCGCCGCACCAGGGCCTGGGCGTGGATCAATACGCGTGGAGCACCTCGCCCTTGCGCCGGTATACCGATCTGGTGAATCAGTGGCAAATCATCGCCTGCGCCGAGCACGGCGTGACGGCGCCGCTGGTGGCCCCGTTCAAGCCCCGCGATGCCAACTTGTTCGCCATCGTTTCGGCCTTCGACGCTGCGTATGCCGCGTATGGCGATTTCCAGTCGAACATGGAACGCTATTGGTGCTTGCGCTGGCTGCATCAGGAAAACGCACGTCAGGTCGATGCCGTGGTCCTGAAAGATGAAATCCTGCGCCTGGTCGACATTCCGCTGGTCATCAAGCTGCCGGGCATGCCATCGGTGGCGCGCGGCGCCCAGGTCAAACTGGACTTGCTGCGCTGGGATGAGGTCGACCTGAGCATCGAAGCGCGCCTGCTGGAAATCGCTGCCGTGCCCGATGCGGCGGCCGATGCCGAACTCGACTACGAGGAAGAAGCGGGCGACGACGGCGCCGACGAGGGCGACGTGGCGCAGGAAGCGTCGCCGGAAGCGGCCAACCAGGTCAGCGACGCCGATGCGGAAGTGGCGGAACTGGCCAGCGAAGACGTGGTCAGCGAGCCCGAGGTCAAGTAAGGCGCCGCTCCAGTCACAGGGCGGTGCCGAAAACTGTTGTCGGCACCGCCCTTTGACGTAGAATTCAGCCATCTTGTATGGTGTGCTTGTTGCGAACTGGGTTGCGCGTGAAGTCTTTCCGAGAGAATCGTTTCCTGATGATAGCCGTGGCGGTCTCGCTGCTGGCGCACGGCGCCTTGCTGGCGATGCATTTTGTCGCCCCGGCCCCGCAACGGGCCGTGGCCACGGATCCCGGCCTGGAAGTGATACTCGTCAATGCCAAGCATGCCAATAAGCCGCTGCAGGCCGACGCCCTGGCGCAAGCGAACCTGGACGGCGGTGGACAGGCCGACAAGGGCCGCGCCAAGTCGCCCTTGCCCGACATGCGCAAGGTGGAAGAGGGCGACAGCGTCAAGGCCAGCGCCCGGCGCATTGCCGAACTGGAACAAAAACAGCAGGAATTGCTGACGCAGGCGGCCAAGCCCACGCCGTACAGCGCCGCCCCCGTCACGGAAAAGGACAAGCCCAATCCCCTGGCCAGCGGCTCGGACTTGATGGAAAGCAGCAAGGCCATCGCCCGCATGGCGGCCGAGATCAGCCAGACCGTGGAAGACCAGAACAAGCGTCCCCGCAAGACCTTCATTACGCCCAGCACGCAGGAGGTCGGCTATGCCATGTATTACAAGACCCTGCAAAAGCGCATCGAGGAAATCGGCACCCTGAATTTCCCGCAAAAGAATGGCCGCAAGATGTATGGCGAACTGGTCGTCTACATCCCCATCTTCCAGGACGGCACGATTTACCAGAAAGAGGGCGGCGCCCGCGTGGAGAAAAGCTCGGGCAACCCGGCGCTGGATGCGGCCGCCCTGGCCATCGTGCGCCGCGCAGCGCCGTATGGCCGTTTTCCACCGAATATGTTGTCGAGTGACAAGGATGACCTGTGGGTCGTCATCACCCGTTTCAAATTTACCCGCGAAGAAAAAATGGAAGCTAACCTGACTGGCGGCAGCAATTGAGCAAGAAAAATATTCATCCCGATCAATATTGTGTCTTCGGCAACCCGATTGCCCACAGCAAGTCGCCCCTGATCCATGCCGCGTTTGCCCTGCAGACAGGACAAGCCATGGCCTATGAACGCCGGCTGGCGCCGCTCGATGGCTTTGCCCTGGCGGCCCGCAGCTTTGCCGCCGAGGGCGGCAAGGGCGCCAACGTGACGGTGCCCTTCAAGCTCGACGCCTGCGCCCTGGCTACGGAACTGACGCCGCGCGCCCAGGCGGCCGGCGCCGTCAATACCCTGCGTTTCGATGGCGATACCATTCTTGGCGACAATACCGATGGCGCCGGCCTGGTGGCGGACATCATGCGCAACGCGGGCGTGGCCATCGCCGGCAAGCGCGTGCTGCTGCTGGGCGCGGGCGGCGCGGCGCGCGGCGTCGTGCTGCCCTTGCTGGAACAGGCGCCGCAGGAAATCTTCATTGCCAACCGCACCGTGGCCACGGCGGAGGCGCTGGTGGCGCAGTTTGCCGATGCGCTCGGCCATCCCGGCCAGTTGCGCGCCGGCCCGTTCACGCAGCCCGAGGGCGTCTTCGATATCGTCATCAATGCCACCTCGGCCAGCCTGGCGGGCGACTTGCCGCCCGTGCCGGCAAGTATCTTTGGCAGCCATACCCTGGCGCTGGACATGATGTATGGCGCCCAGCCCACCGTCTTCATGGACTTTGCCGCCCAGCATGGCGCGCAGGTGCGCGACGGCCTGGGCATGCTGGTGGAGCAGGCGGCCGAAGCGTTTTGCGTGTGGCGCGGCGTGCGCCCGCAGACGCAGGACTTGCTGGCGCAATTGCGGGGCAGCCTGTGAGCGCCAGCAAGAAGGGCGTGCGCAAGGGCGGCAGCGGCAGCCGCTACGGCTGGATCAAGTGGCTGTTCATCGTGCCCGTGCTGGCCTTCGTCGTCGTGCAGCTGTATTTCTTCCTGCAAATCTGGTGGTGGGTCGACCACAACCCGTCCAGCACGGCGTTCATGCGCGAACAGCTGTCTGTCTTGCAGGACAAGAATCCCAAGGCCACCATCCAGCAGACGTGGGTGCAGTACAACCGCATCTCGAACAACCTGAAACGGGCCATCATCGCCTCGGAAGACGCGAACTTCTCCGAGCACGAAGGGGTGGACTGGGATGCCTTGCAAAAGGCATATGAAAAAAACAGCAAAAAGCAGAAGGTCGTGGCGGGCGGCTCTACCATCACGCAGCAGCTGGCGAAGAATCTGTTCCTGTCCGGCTCGCGCAGCTATGTGCGCAAGGGCCAGGAACTGATCATCACGTATATGCTGGAAAGCCTGATGGAAAAGCAGCGCATCTTTGAAATCTACCTGAACGTGGTGGAATTTGGCACGGGCATCTTCGGCGCGGAAGCGGCCGCGCGCCACTATTACCATGTGAGCGCGGCGGGCCTGAGTGCGGCGCAGGCGGCGAAACTGGCCGTGATGCTGCCGAATCCCCGCTTTTACGACCGCCACCGCGATACTGGCTACCTGAACCGGCGCACCAGTGTCATCCTGCGCCGCATGGGGGCGGCGGAATTGCCTTGAGGATGGCCGGCTTTGTTTGCATTACATTAAAGCTGTCTTATTGGCACTATTGCAGCGCAGCATCTTAATAGGCCAGCTTGGTGCATCACCGCACTTTTTCCGTGAAAAAGCGGTGCCGGGGGTGGTCGTGAAAAGGCCTTTGCGGGTACACTTGCGCTGTTTTCATTTTTGGCGCCAGCGCCAGCACATCACGATAACCCAACATCCGGCTGAGAGCGCGCATGATCAATGTCTTTGTATTACAGAATGGCCGGCTCAACCAGGTGCCGATCGACAGCCGCGCAGACCTCGAAAATGCCGAACCGGTGTGGGTCGACCTGACCGACCCCACCGATGATGAACGGGCCTGGGTCAAGGCCATCTACAACGTCACCCTGCCGGGCGAAGACGAAGTCAAGGATATTGAAGCGTCGGCCCGCTATTACGAAGCGGAAAACGGCGACCTGCACCTGCGCACGGATTTCCTGCGCGAAGAGGACGACGGCCCTTCGCGCGTCATCACCGTGGCATTCATCCTGGCCCGCAAGATCCTGTTTTCCATGCATACGGACGACCTGCCCGTGTTCCGCCTGGTGCGCATGCGCGCCCGCTCGCGGCCAGGCTCGATCGCCGACTACATGGACGTGCTGCTCGACCTGTACGCCACCGACGCCGAATATTCGGCCGACGTGCTCGAAGGCATCTACCAGAACCTGGAAGAAGTGAGCACGCGCGTGCTGCAAAAGGAATTTACGGATGCGCACGCGGCCGAAGCGTTGAATGCGATTGCTCACGAGGAAGATCTGAATGGCCGTATCCGCCGCAACATGATGGATACGCGCCGCGCCGTGAGCTTTCTGATGCGCGGCCGGCTGCTCAATTCCGAGCAGTTCGAGGAAGCGCGGCAGATTTTGCGCGACATCGAATCGCTCGATGGCCACACCTCGTTCCTGTTTGATAAGATCAACTTCCTGATGGACGCCACCGTCGGTTTCATCAACATCAACCAGAACAAGATCATCAAGATCTTCTCGGTGGCCAGCGTGGCCTTCCTGCCGCCCACCCTGATCGCCAGCGTGTACGGCATGAACTTCAAGCTGATGCCGGAGCTGGAATGGTCGTTCGGCTACCCGTGGGCCTGGGGCCTGATGGTCACCAGCGCCATCGCGCCTTTCCTGTACTTCCGCCACCGGGGCTGGCTGAAATAAGAAAACGGGCCCGCAGGCCCGTTTTTTTTCAGGGCGCCGCTTTTTTCGGTGCGATGCCAGTGTATTGCGCCGACAGCAGTTTCCACGCCGCCCCTTCCTTTTTCGCCACATAGCTGGCGCGCAGGGCCATGTTGCGCTGCTGTCCGCCCGCCTGTACCGTTACCGCCAGCCGGGCGATCAGCACGGCCGTATCGCCCGCGACGCGCACGAACGGCTCTTCCACCGCGATGACGGGAGCGGCGGATTTTTTCTCGGGCGCATAGAAGGCCAGCATCTTTTCGCGCGTGTCGACATCGCCCAGCGGCGACACTTCCGCGTAATTGTCGGCCGTCAGGGCTGCCAGGGCCGGTGCGTCAAAACTGGCTTGCGCTGCCACGTGCTGGCGCACGAGGTTGAGGACGGCCGCATCGTCGTCCGCCGCCCGTGCGGGCTGCGCGGTCGCCACGAAGGCAAGCGCGGCAATTGTGGAAATCAGGGATAATCGGCCTTGCAGAAAATTTTTGCGTGTCATGGTATCGATCCTGTTGGGCCTGATTCAAGCGATCAGGGCAGGCAAAGTATGCCATTGAAGTTATCTAAAAGAAATTACTTCATGCGGCCGATGGCCGGCACGCAACGCAAAGTATCGGGATGTGGCCGGCCAGGCGTAGCGCGCCACGCCCCCCTGTTCTATGCTGGCGGCGCGCACGGTGCGCTTCGCCCCTATTGGAGAATACATGCCTGACACCGTTCCTTCCCTTCCCCGTTTCACCCACCTGATCAGCGACTGCGATGGCGTGCTGATCGACAGCGAAGCCGTGGCCCTGCAGGCGCTGCTGGAATTGCTGGGACCGCGCCTGCCGAACCTGCCCCAGGGTGTCACCCTGCAAGGCTTGATCGAGCCGCGCCTGGGCCAGCGCCTGGTGCCGCTGATGCAGGATATTTACCGGGAACTGGATTTGCCGCCGCTGCCGGCCGATGACATCATGGCCATCGGTAACGCCGTCGATGCGGCCTGCGACGCCCAATTGCGCGCCGTGCCCGGCGTGGCGCAGGCGCTGGCCGCCATTCCCCTGCACAAGGCCGTGGCTTCGAACAGCGTCAGCGCACGCGTGCTGTCGGCGCTGGAGCGCACGGGCATGGCGCCCCTGTTCGACAAGCGCGTCTTCACGCCGGACCTGGTGGGGCACGCCAAGCCGCATCCGGGCGTCTATCTGGCGGCAGCTGCCGCCTTCGGCGTGCCGCCAGGCCAGTGCCTGGTGCTGGAAGACAGCGTCACGGGCGTGACGGCGGCCGTGGCGGCAGGTACGACGGTATTGGGATTCATCGGCGGCGGGCATATCGCCGCCGGCCAGGAAGCGCGCCTGAAGGCCGCTGGCGCGCACCTCGTGTTCAACGACATGGGCAAGCTGCCGGCGCTGGTGGCGCAGCTGCTGCAGGGCGCCACAGTGTAGCGGCAGCTGGCAATACCGCTGCGCGCCGGCCGCAAGGCGCGGCGCGCAGCAGGTCTTGTCAGGGCGGTGCCTTACGCCAGCTTGGCGAACACCTTGCGCGCGGCGGCGATGGTGGCGTCGATGACGGCATCGTCGTGCTGTGCCGAGACGAAGCCTGCCTCGAAGGCCGCTGGCGCGAAGTACACGCCCTCGTCGAGCATGGCGTGGAAGAAGGCGTTGAACTTGCCGCGGTCGCCCGCCATCATTTCCGCGTAGCTGGTCGGTGGCGTGGCGCTGAAATAAATGCCGAACATGCCGCCGATGTAGTCGGCGCAGAAGACCACGCCCGCCTCTTGCGCAGCGCTTGTCAAGCCTTCGGCCAGGCGCTTGGCCGTGGCGCCCAGCTGCTCGTAGAAGCCTGGCTGCTGGATCAGTTTCAGGGTCGCCATGCCGGCCGCCACGGCGACCGGGTTGCCCGACAGGGTGCCGGCCTGGTAGACGGCGCCCAGCGGCGCCATATGGTGCATCAGCGCGGCGCTGCCGCCGAAGGCCGCCACCGGCATGCCGCCGCCGATCACCTTGCCCAGCGCGGTGAGGTCCGGCTTGATGCCGTACAGCGCCTGCGCGCCGCCCAGAGCCACGCGCAAGCCGCACATGACTTCATCGAAAATGAGCAGGGCGCCGTGCTGCGTGCACAGCTCGCGCATCGCCTGCAGGAATTGCGGCGTGGCTTTCACGAGGTTCATGTTGCCGGCCACGGGTTCGACGATCACGCAGGCGATGTCCGCGCCGAAGCTGTCGAAGGCGTCCTTCAGCTGTTCCACGTTGTTATAGTCGAGCACCAGCGTGTGCTTCACGAAGTCTTCCGGCACGCCGGCCGACGTCGGGTTGCCGAAGGTGAGCAGGCCGCTGCCCGCCTTCACCAGCAGCGAGTCGGCGTGGCCGTGGTAGCAGCCTTCGAACTTGACGATCTTGTCGCGGCCCGTGGCGCCGCGCGCCAGGCGCAGGGCGCTCATGGTCGCTTCCGTGCCCGACGACACCAGGCGCACCTGCTCGATCGACGGTACCAGGCGCGTGATTTCCTCGGCCATCAGCACTTCGCCTTCGGTCGGCGCGCCGAACGACAGGCCCAGTGCTGCCGCATCCTGCACCGCCTTGACTACCTTGGGGTGGGCGTGGCCGACGATGGCCGGGCCCCACGAGCCAATGTAGTCGATGTAGCGCTTGCCGTCCGCGTCCCAGAAGTACGGGCCTTCGGCGCGCGTGATGAAGCGCGGCGTGCCGCCCACGGAGCGGAAGGCCCGCACGGGCGAGTTGACGCCGCCTGGCGTGGTTTTTTGTGCGCGGGCAAACAGGATGTCGTTCTGTGAAGTCGTCGTCATGATAATCGTGCCTTGAAAGTGGATCGTTGTCTGTGTCGTCTGGTCGGTGTCTATTGGCCGCCGCGCTGGCGCTGCTGCCGGAACAGCCGGTTCGGCACCAGCTTGCCCATGCCGTGGCGCTGCGCGTGGGCCAGCGCGCCGGCGGTAAATTCCTGCGCCGCCACGACCACCTGCGGCACATCGTCTTCATTGTCGGCCAGGGCCAGCAGGGCGGTGGCCGCCGCCGACAGGGTGCTGCCGGCGCCGTTGAAGATGCCCGGCAGGTGCTGCCATTCGTCGTGGCGCACCACGCCGTCTTCGCCGAACAGGGTATTGGCGCGCAATTTGCCCTCGGCCGTGCCGGACTTGCTGGCGTCGGCCGGCATGCCGGTGACGAGCACGTATTCGCAGCCCAGCGCCACCAGGTAGTCGACGTCGTTCTGCAGGGTGTCGTCCGGGTCGGCGTCGCGCCAGGTTTCGGCCAGGCGCTCCAGTTCCACCGGCGAGAGCACCAGCAAGGTCGTTTGCGGGATCAGGAGCTGGCGCACGGCGGTGAGGATGTCTTCGTCGTCCATGCCCTGTTCCGGCAGCGCCGAAATGAAGGGATCGAGGATCAGCGGCACCTCGGGATAGTCGGAGACGATTTCGGCGATGGCCGTGACGTTTTCCACGCTGCCCAGGGCGCCGATCTTGATGGCCGAGACGGACATGTCTTCCAGCAGCACGCGCGCCTGGTCGGAAACCCAGTCCGGGTCGACCGCCTGCACGTCTTCCACGCGCGCCGTATCGCTGATCAACAGGCCCGTGGTGACCGACAGGCCATGGCAGCCGAAGGCTGAAAACGTGGCCAGGTCGGCCTGGATGCCGATCGCGCCGACCGGATCGGACACGCCGAAGCTTAATATGAGGGGAGAAGTTTGGTTTTGCACGGCGGGTAGATTAAGATACCTAATTCAGCATTTTACTTGATTGAAGGGTGGCAGAACGTGAGTAGCAACGAAACAACGCAGCAATTCCAAACGTGGATGTGTCTTATTTGCGGCTGGGTTTATGATGAAGCGGCTGGTCTGCCTGACGAAGACATCGCTCCGGGCACGCGTTGGGCCGATGTTCCGATGAACTGGACCTGCCCTGAATGCGGTGCGCGCAAGGATGATTTCGAGATGGTAGCGATTTAATTGATGCCGACCCATGGGAGGTTGCTGCCGCACGCAGGTGTCGCAGCCGCCTGTGCTATGGTATGAAAGATTGCTGAATAATTAAATGACGCACTCCTTGCCGCCCCAGGCACCGTCCGACAGCGCCTGCATACTGGTCATCGATGACAGTGCCACCAGCCGCAGCGCGGCCGAACGGATCCTGCGCGAGGCCGGTTATCGCGTGGTGGTGGCGGAAAACGGCTTTGAGGCATTGGCCAAGATCGCCGACTGCCAGCCGGCGCTGATCGTGTGCGACATCGTGATGCCGCGCCTGGACGGCTACCGCACGTGCGCGCTGATCAAGGCCAGCGCGGCTTTTCATGCCACGCCGGTGCTGATGCTGTCGGCCAAGGAAGGCCTGTTCGACCGCGCGCGCGGCGCCATGGCAGGCGCCAGCGCCTGCCTGGCCAAGCCGCTGGCGCGCGAGGCGCTGCTGGAGGCCGTGCGGCTGCACCTGGCCGGGCATTTTGAGTAAGTGGTTTATTGATTGACAACGCAGCAAGGAAGCAGATGGCCATACACACAATTCTGATCGTCGATGACTCGCCGACAGAACGCTATTACCTGAGCGAGATGCTGGTGCGTGCCGGTTATGCCGTCGTTACGGCGCAGGACGGCGCCGACGCGTTGGCGCAGCTGAAGCAGACCCGGCCCGACCTGATCCTGATGGATGTGGTGATGCCCGGTGCGAATGGCTTCCAGATCACGCGCGCCATCGCGCGCGATCCCGAACTGCAGGACGTGCCGGTGATTATCTGTTCCAGCAAGAGCCAGGAAACGGACCGCATCTGGGGCTTGCGCCAGGGCGCGCGCGATTATCTGGTCAAGCCGGTGGTGGAAGCCGAGCTGCTGGCCAAGATCGCCGCGCTGTCCTGAGAATGCCGACGATGCCAGGTCAGGGCGTGACCACCGGGGCTTTCCCGCCTGCCGCCATGCCGTCTTTCGAGACGGGCGCGCGGCAGGGGCGCTTGCGCCAGTATCAGCTGCAATTGATCGAGCGGATACAGGCCGCGCGTAGCGGCGCGCTGGCGGCCCGCAAGGAGCTGGGCGTGATGCTCGGCGGCCGGTCGTGCCTGCTCGACCTGACGCAGCTCGGCGAAATCGTCATTGCCACCGGCGTGCAGATCCAGGGCGTGCCGCTGGCGCAGGATTGGTACCTGGGCCTGGCGGCCATGCGCGGACGCCTGACGGCCATCGTCGACCTGGCCCGCTACATGGGCGAGCCGGCTTGCGCGGCAGGCCATCACTGCCGCATCATCACGTTTTCTCCCCGTCTGGGCCTCAATTGCGCGCTGCTGGTCGAGCGCGTGCTGGGCTTGCGCCAGCTGCGCGCGCTGCAAGCCATGCCTCTGCCGGAGGCGCCGCCGGGCGCGCCGCCGCCGTGGGCGGCGCAGGCGCTGCGCGACAGCGACGGGCAGCAGTGGCTGCGCCTGGACCTGGCGCAGCTGGCGCAATCGGAACGCTTCCTCGATGCCGGTTTTGGCGGCCTCGCCGCACACAAGGACATTGGCTGATGGGCGCCCATTCCCCTATCCTGGCGGCCGGCATGCCCGAAGCGGAGCACGCCACCGGCGAGCCGGCATCGGCGGCCGACCTGCCGCTGCGCCTGCGCGACGCGCTGGGACGGCGCAAGTCGCTGGCCAATGCGCCGGTGCGCGACCTGAAGCTGCCGCTGATCGGCCATTTTCCGCTGCAAAAACAACTGAGCATCCTGTCGACGGTGATGGCCCTGAGCCTGGCCGCCAGCCTGCTGTTCGTCGGCCTCAATACGCGCAGCGGCAATATCGCCTCGGCGCAGACGCAGCTGGCCAGCGATGCGCTGATGCATTCGCAGCGCATCGGCAAGGCCGCGCCGAACGCCGTGCAGGGCAATCCGGAAGCTTTCCGCCAGCTCGAGGAAAGCCGCAATGAATTGAACCAGGATTTCCGCCTGATGCTGCGCGGCGGGACGTATCACGGCCGCGATATCGGCGAATCGCGTTCCGCCCTGCTGGCGGCGGTGGCGGACGCCCGCAAGAAATGGGCCAGCAGCGACCGCGCGGCCAGCACCATCTTGCGCCTGAAAACGGAGCTGGGCGAATTCGACAAGACCTTGCAGCAATTGAACGCGCTGTCGCCGGCGTTGCTGGCGCAGACGGAGGAAATCGCGGCGCTCAAGGTGCAGCGGGGCGGCAATGCGCGCGACCTGGCCGTCATCGGCCGCCTGATGATGCTGAGCCAGCGCATGAGCCGCAGCGCCAGCGAGTTCCTGTCGTCGGGCAGCATCAGCTCGGAAACGGCGTTTTCGCTGGGGCGCGACACGACCTATTTCCGCGCCGCCGTGGAAGGCCTGCTCAATGGCAGCGTATCGCTGCAATTGGCGGCCACGCGCGATGCCGAACTGCGCGATCGGCTGGTGGCGCTGAAAGCCAGTTTCGATAATTACCAGAAGCTCGTCTCGTCGATCCTCGACCGTCTGGATAAATTCAGTTCGGCGAAAAGCGCCGAGCAGCTGATCTTCAACGAGAACGAAGACCTGCGCCAGCGCCTGACCCTGCTGCAGCAGATGTACCACGTGAACCAGGAAACGCTGGGGCTGGCCTTCTGGATGATGGTCGGCGGCGTGTTGCTGACGCTGATCGCGGCGGCCGGCATCGGCCGCGTGCTGCTGCAGGATTCCGTCAACCGCACGCGCGACGCGGAGCGGCGCCGCCATGAGGCGGAAATCCAGCGCCTGCTGTCGCAGGAAAAGGAAGAGCAGGCCAAGGCCAAGAACGAGCAGAACCAGGCTGCCATCCTGCGCCTGATGAACGAATTGCAGAAGGTCGCCGACGGCGACCTGACGGTGCAGGCCACCGTGTCGGAAGACATCACGGGCGCCATCGCCGATTCCGTCAATTACACGGTCGAGGAATTGCGCGGCCTGGTGGGGCGCGTGACGGCGACGGCCGAGCAGGTCAACCGCGCCTCGACGCAGGCGCAAAGCATCTCCAGCAAACTCTTGATCGCTTCGCAGCAGCAGTCGCGCGAAATCCAGGGCGTCAGCGCCACCGTGGTGAAGATGGCCAATGCGATTACCGACGTGTCGAAGTCGGCCAGCGTCTCGGCCGACGTGGCGCGCCAGTCGGTGGCGGCGGCGCAGCAGGGTTCGACGGCGGTGGAAAACGCCATCAAGGGCATGCATGAAATCCGCGAGCAGATCCAGGATACGTCCAAGCGCATCAAGCGCCTGGGCGAATCGTCGCAGGAAATCGGCGAAATCACGGAGCTCATTTCCGACATCACCGAACAGACCAACGTGCTGGCGCTGAACGCCGCCATCCAGGCCGCATCGGCCGGCGAGGCGGGGCGCGGCTTCTCGGTCGTCGCCGAGGAAGTGCAGCGCCTGGCCGAACGCTCGGCCGCCGCCGCCAAGCAGATCGGCGCGCTGGTGCGCACCATCCAGGCCGATACCCAGGACGCCACCCGCGCGATGGAAAAATCCACGCAGGGCGTGGTCGAAGGCGCGCACCTGTCCGACGCGGCCGGCGCGGCGCTGAACGACATCAGCCAGGTGTCGAAACACCTGGCCGAACTGATCCAGGGCATCTCGTTCGCCACGGGAACGCAGGCCGGTTCGGCCAGCGGCGTGGCCTTGAATATCCAGCATATCCTGAGCGTGACGGAACAGACGCAGGACGGCACGCAGCAGACGGCGCAGTCGATTCACAAGCTGTCGATGCTGGCGCAGGAACTGAAAAACTCGGTGTCGCGCTTCCGCGTCGCCGCCTGAACGCTGCGCCATTCCAGGGCGCGGCGCGTTGTGCGTACCGAATGTTGCGTTACGATTTCCTTACCGAGGCATGCATGAGCACACCTGATAGTCCACAGCAGTCCAAGCCGTTCGACAGCGAACCTTTGTCGTGGGTGATGGTGGAAATCCGCGAAGCGCTGGGCCGTTCGAAAACGGCCCTGTTCGAAGCGGGTGGCCGCGAGCGCGAGGAACGCGCCACGGCCCTGCAGCATGCGCGCTCGCATTTGCACCAGGCGCATGGCGCGCTGGTGATGGTGGACGTGGCCGGTGCCGGCCTGCTGACGGACGGCGCGGAACAGGCGCTGGCGCGCTTTCGTGACGGCAGCCTGGAATATACGCTGGACCATGCGCAGATCGTCGCCGGGCTGTATCAGGCCCTCGTCGAATACCTGGAAGACCTGGTGGCCGGCACGCCGCCGCAGCCGATGCGTTTGTTCCCCTACTACCGCGACCTGCAAACCATGCTGGGCGCCGAACGCATCCACCCGGCCGACCTGTTTTTCCCGCCCTCGGCCATGCTGGATGGGCATGCGGTCGCGCTGGCGGACGCGCCTCCTGTGGCCGACTATCCGGCCTGGCGCGGACGCTTCGAAAAATCGCTGCTGCCGTTCCTGAAGGCGCAGGACGATGCGGCGCGGCGCCAGCACGCCGGCGACTTGCATGCCACCCTGACCCTGGTGGCCGATGCGCAGCAGGAAGCGCCGGCGCGCACCTTCTGGTTCGCCATGCAGGCGTTTGCGGGACTGGCGGCCAGCGGCGAGGGCATGGGCACGCTCAACGTCAAGCAGCTGTTCGGATTGATCAACCTGCAATTGCGCCGCCTGGCGCAGGGCACGGCCAGCCTGCCCGAAGCGATGCTGCGCGACGCCCTGTTCTTCATCGCGGCCGCCGCCGAGCCGACGCCGGAGGCGAGCCAGCTGCGTGCCGCTTTCGCGCTGGAGGGGCAGGTGCCCGCCGACCTGGAAACGCGGCGCTACGGCCAGGTCGACCAGGATGCCCTGCAAGGCGCCCGCGCGGCCCTGGCGCAGGCGCGCGCCAGCTGGAGCCGCCTGGCGCAAGCGGACCTCGATCCCGCCCTGGGCGCAGCATTCGAACAGTCGCTGCAGCAGGTGGCGGCGCAGGCCGAGATCCTGAAGCAGCCAGCCTTGGCCGGCCTGCTGCGCCAATGCGCGGCCGTGGCGCAGCAGGCGGTGGCCAGCGGGCGCAGTGCGGCGCTGGAAAATGAAATCGGCATGGCGCTGCTGTTTGCGGACACGGGGCTGGAGCAGGTGCGCCGCCTGCCCGACGATTTCGCCGGCAATGCGGAAACCATCGCCGCGCGCCTGCAGGCGCTGCTGGCTGGCGAGGCGCCGCCGCCCGTCACCGCGGGCGAGCTGTCGCGCCAGATCGAACAGGGCCAGACCGTCGCCGCGCTGGCCGAGGAAATGAAGACGGGTCTGCGCCAGGTGGAAAAGGTGCTCAACGCCTATTACGCGGATGCGTCGCGCGAACGGGCGGGTGCCCTCGACGGCGTCGCGCCCGTGCTGGGGCAGCTGCTGCAGCAGCTGGCCGGGCTGGGACAGGAAGACGCCCGCGCTGCCGTGCTGCAGGTCGACACTGCCGTGCGGCAGCTGGCCGGTGGCGACGCCAAGGCGGATGCCAATGCGGAGGCGCACGCCGAGGCGCTCGACGAGATCGCGCAAAATGTCAGCGCGCTGGGATTTTTTGTCGATATGCTGGGCCGCAACGCGCAGGCGGCCAGCGGGCGTTTCCATTTCGATGCCGCTGCCGGCACCTTCCGCGCCCTGCCATTTGAAAAAGTCGCCGCCGCCGGTGCCGTGCCGGTGCCCTTGCTCGACCAGACCCTGGCGCCCGCCGCGCCTGCCGGCGTGGATGCCGCGCCCGCCGTGACCGATGTCGACGCGGAGATGCTCGATATCTTCATCGCCGAAGCGCGCGAAGTGCTGGCCTTTATCGATACCACGCTGGCCCTGCCGCGCGAGCAGGCGGCCAGCGGCGACCACCTGGCCATGCTGCGCCGCTCGTTCCACACCCTGAAGGGCAGCAGCCGCATGATCGGCCTGGCGCAGTTTGCCGAGGCGGCCGGCGCCATCGAGCGCGTCATGAATACCTGGCTGGCCGAGGCGCGCCCCGCCAGCGACGACCTGTTTACCTTGCTCAATTACGGCTGGTACCAGCTCAGCGAATGGGTGGCCGAACTGGAAGGCGGCGCAGGGCGCGAGCGCGAGGCCGGCATGCTGCTGGCGGCGGCCGAGCGCGTGCGCGATGGCGGACCGTTCGAACTGCGCAAGCCGCGCCCGCCCGTGCCCGCGGCCAGCAATGGCAACGTGATCGGCTTTCCATCCGCCACGGCGCCGGCCGCGCACGAAGCGCCCGACGATCACCTCAAACACGTGGGCGAACTGCGCATCAGCCTGCCCTTGTACAACATCTACCTGGCCGAGACGGATGAATTGCTGCGCGTGCTGACGCGCGATTTTGGCGAATGGCGCCATGAGCAGCGCGCCGTCAGCGCCGATGCGCTGCACGCCGTGCATACCCTGGCGGGAACGTCGGGCACGGTCGGCTTCCAGTCCTTGCGCGACCTGGCGCACGCGCTCGAGACGGTGATCGAGACGGTGGCGTCGCCGCTGGCCGGCCTGCGCGCCGAACAGCACGACGTGCTGGAGCAGGCCACGCAGCGCATCGGGCAGATGCTGCAGGCGTTCGCATTGGGCGACCTGGCGCCGGCGCAACCGGACATGATCGAAGCGCTCAACACCCTGTGGCGCGCATTGACGGCGCCGCCCGGCGAGAGCGGGCAAGGGCGGCTCGACGCCCTGTTTGCCGCCGCTTACGCCAGCATCGTGGGCACGCCGGCGCAGCCCGCGGAAGCCCTGGCCGCAGAGCAGGACGCAAAGCAGGACGCAAAGAAGGACGTAGAGCCGGGTGAAGAACTGGCCGCGGTGCCCGCGGCGCAGCTCGAGACCCTGTTCGAGGCGGCGTATGCGAGCATCGTCGCCGACGCGCTGCAGCCGGCTGCAGCCGCCGTGCCCGCGGCCGACATCGGCGCCAGCGACGATCTGTTCGACGCAGGCTTCGAGCACGCGCCGCCGCTGGAATACGCCGCGCCGGAGGAACCGGATGCGCCGGCGCCGGCCATCATGCCGGCCGATGCGGCTGCGCTGCTGGCGGCCAGCGCCGGCATCAGCGATGAACTCGACCTGGACCTGCTGTCCGTCTTCCTGGAGGAGGGGGCAGACCTGCTGCCGCAGATCGGCGAGGCGCTGCGCAGCTGGCAGCAGCAGCCGCACGACAGCGGCCAGGCGCAGATGCTGCTGCGCACCCTGCATACGGTGAAGGGCAGCGCGCGCATGGCCGGCGCCATGCGCCTGGGCCAGCATGCGCATGAAATCGAGACGCATATCGAAAACATGCTGCACGCGGGCACCGCCACGCCGCAGGCCTTCGAGGAATTGCTAGCCCATTACGACCATGCGCTGCATTTGTTCGAGCAGTTGCAGCAGCCCTTGCTGCCCTTGCCCGGCATGGAAGACACGCCGGCCGCCGAACCGAAGGCGGCGCTGGTGCGCGTGCGCGCCGACATCCTCGACCGCCTGGTGAACCAGGCCGGCGAAGTGTCGATCACGCGCTCGAAGATGGAAAATGAAGTGGGCGTGCTGGGCGCTTCGCTATCCGAGTTTTCCGACAACCTGGCGCGCCTGCGGCGCCAGCTGCGCGAAGTGGAAATGCAGGCCGAATCGCAGATCGCCTCGCGCATGGCCGTCGGCAGCGAGCGCGATTTCGATCCGCTCGAATTCGACCGCTTCACGCGCCTGCAGGAACTCACGCGCATGATGGCCGAAAGCGTCAACGACGTGGCGTCCTTCCATGAAAACCTCAGCCACAGCGTCGATGCCGTGACGGACGACCTGGTGCTGCAGGCGCGGCTGACGCGCGAGCTGCAGCGCGACCTGATGCAGATCCGCATGGTGCCGTTTTCCAGCATCGCCGAACGCCTGTTCCGCGTGGCGCGGCAAAGCGCCAAGGAAGTCGACAAGCGCGTCAACCTCGACATCCGCGGCGGTGGCGTGGAAATCGACCGCAGCGTGCTGGAACGCATGGCGGCGCCGTTTGAACACCTGCTGCGCAACGCCATCGTGCACGGCATCGAGCCGCGCGACGCGCGCCTGGCGGCCGGCAAGAGCGAGACGGGCGAGCTGCTGGTGCAGCTCAGCCAGCAGGGCAATGAAGTGGCGATCGCCTTTTCCGACGATGGCGCGGGACTGGACCTGGAACGCATCCGCGCCAAGGCGCACGGCGCCGGCCTGGTGGCAACGGGTGCGCCATTGACCGACGCGCAGGCGGCCGAACTGATTTTTACGCCGGGTTTTTCCACTGCCGACAGCCTGACGGAACTGGCCGGGCGCGGTTTCGGCATGGACATCGTGCGCTCCGAAGCGCTGGCCCTGGGCGGGCGCGTGGAGACGCTGACGCAGGCCGGCCTGGGCATGCGCTTTACCATCCACCTGCCGCTGACCCTCGCCGTTACGCAAGTGGTGCTGCTGGCGGCGAACGGCAAGACGTATGCCTTGCCATCGGTACTGGTGGAGCAGGTGCTGCACCTGAAAGGCGGGCAGCTGGAACAGGTGCGGGCGGCCGGATGCATCGAGTCGCACGGCCAGTCGCTGGCGCTGCACCACCTGTCGGCCATGCTGGGCGAGACGCCGGCGGCGCAGGCCATGCAGCGCTATGCGCCCGTGCTCCTGCTGAGGAATGGCAACGACAGGCTGGCGCTGCAGGTCGATGACGTGGTGGGCAACCGCGAGGTCGTGGTCAAGCATGTGGGGCCGCAGCTGGCGCGCATGCCGGGCATTGCCGGCGCCACGGTGCTGGGCACGGGCGATATCGTGCTGATCCTCAATCCGGTGGCGCTGGCGCAGCACCTGGAGCATCATCCTGAACTGCTGTCGCAATATGCGCTGGCCAGCAGCGCACAGCATGCCGCTTCCAGCGCGCTGGCCGCGCCGGCCGTCCGCGTGCTGGTGGTCGACGATTCGCTGACGGTGCGCCGCGTGATGCAGCGCCTGTTCGAGCGCGAAGGCTACCAGGTACTGCTGGCCAAGGATGGCATCGATGCGCTGGAGCAGCTGCATGCGCTGGAACCGGCCGCCATGCCGGCCCTGCTGCTGGTGGACGTGGAGATGCCGCGCATGGACGGCTTTGACCTGACGCGCAATGTGCGCAGCGACGAGAAGACGCGCGCCATCCCCGTCATCATGATCACCTCGCGCAGCGCCGACAAGCACCGCGCGCACGCGTTCGAACTGGGCGTGGATGCGTATTTCGGCAAGCCGTTCCAGGAAGAGGACTTGCTGGCGGAAGTGGCGCGCCTGCTGGGCGGCGCCGTGGCATAGGTCGGTGCAGGCCCGGTTGGCGCGAAGCGCGCAAGCCGACGCAGTACCGGCCAAGATAACAATATCGGCGGATGACGCGCGGCCTCGCCCCGCTAATCCGGCCTACGCCACCACTTTTACCACCGCATAGCGCTCCAGCGTCTCCTTGCGCGCTTCGTCGTGCTGCACCAGGGGCTGCGGATAGTCGCGCCCCAGCACGATGTTTTTCTGTTCGAGCAGCATGCGCGGCACCAGCCAGGGCGCATGGATTTCCTTGTCGCCCAGCGCCTTCAGCTGCGGCAGGTAGCGGCGGATGAAGCGTCCGTTCGCATCGAATTTTTCCGATTGCGTGATGGGGTTGAAGATGCGGAAGTAGGGCTGCGCATCGCAGCCGGACGACGAGGCCCATTGCCAGCCGCCGTTGTTCGAGGCCAGGTCGAAGTCATTCAGGTGCAGCGCGAAATACGCTTCGCCGCGGCGCCAGTCGATGCCCAGATCCTTGACCAGGAAGCAGGCCGTGACCATGCGCAGGCGGTTGTGCATATAGCCCGTCTGGTTCAGCTGCGCCATGGCCGCGTCCACCAGCGGATAGCCGGTGCGCCCCTCGCACCAGGCGGCAAACGCGGCATCGGCCTCGGGGCCCGTTTCCCAGGCGATGGCGTCGTAGGCGGGCTTGAAGGCGCCGCCTTCCACATGCGGGTTCTGGTACAGGATCATGGCGTAGAAATCGCGCCAGATCAGCTCTGCCAGCCACACGGGGGCGCCATCGCCGCCGCCGCCCCGGTCCATCAGGTCGACCACGGTGCGCACCAGGTAGCGCAGCGACACGGTGCCGAAGCGCAGGTGCATGGACAGGTAGGACGGTCCCTTCAAGGCGGGAAAATCGCGCGCCACGTCGTAGCGGGCCACGCGCGGCAGGAAATCCTCGAACAGCGTGCTGGCGCCCGACATGCCGGTCGGAATCGCCAGGTCGGCCAGGTTGCTCGGTTCGAAACCCAGTTCGCCCAAAGTGGGCAGGGCGGCGGGCGTGCCGGCGCGCGGCGGGGCCAGGCTGGCCGCATGCGGTTCGATGTCGTACGGCGCCAGGCAAGCGGGTTCGGCGCGCATTTTCTTCAGCCACGCATTCTTGTACGGCGTGTAGACGGTGTACGGCTTGGCCGACAAGGTCAGCACCTCGTCCTTTTCAAAGATGACCTGGTCCTTGAAGCTGAACCACAGACGCGCCTCGTGCGTGAGCGCGGCGGCCACCGCGGCGTCGCGGGCGATCGCCTGCGGCTCGTAGTCGTGGTTGGCAAAGACGGCGTCGGCGTTCAATTCGGCGGCCAGGCGGGGGATGGCCGTGGCGGCGTCCGCGTGCAGCACGATCAGGTCGCCGCCCAGCTGGCGCAGCTCGTCGGCCAGCTCGGCCACGCTGGCATGGATAAAGTCGACGCGCCGGTCGCGGCGCGGCAGCGCTGCCAGGATGGCGGTGTCGTAGACGAAGACGCAATGCACGGCCTGGCTCTGGCGCAGGGCGTGGTGCAGCGCAGCATGGTCAAATGCGCGCAAATCGCGCCGGAACCATACCAGGGAAGTCTTGATTGTCATTATTTCGCGTGTTCAGGGTCAAAGATAGGCTATTTTTTGCCGCCAACAGGGCTTTATGGCCGCTCGCGTCGTGCCTTTGGCGTCGCTGCGGCGGCAATTCAGTGTAAACTAGCGGCTATGTTCGTGGTGTTTTATGTGCGACAGCGATTGTGCAATCAATTTTACAATTGGCATGGCAATGCGCGCGCAAGCGCGGCGATGCTGGATAGGTCGCAAGTTGCAAAGCGTACATGACGTCGCCGCATGGCTCAGCGAATGTATAACAAATTTACAATATAACAAGAATAGCGCCTGGCATCACGCTTCTCGCCGCCCAACA
The DNA here is from genome assembly GCF_009208755.1 of Janthinobacterium sp. FT14W. Lineage (NCBI taxonomy): Bacteria > Pseudomonadati > Pseudomonadota > Betaproteobacteria > Burkholderiales > Oxalobacteraceae > Janthinobacterium > Janthinobacterium sp. FT14W. The sequence goes on from NZ_WFLL01000027.1 coordinate 38,746, forward strand.
TCCGCGGCAGTGTGCGCCAGGCGTACGATAGCGGGGTAAGCGAGACTTGCCAGCAAGGCCACAGAGAGAGCATCGCGTATGAAAAAGAGCAAAATCGACCAGACTCTACCAGGGCATCGTTTGATGCAGGGTGTTGGAGAGCCGGCCGCGACCGGTTCCTCCACCCTGAATCTGGCCAACCATTTCCTGATCGCGATGCCGGCCATGCAAGATCCGATCTTCGGCGGCACGGTCGTCTACGTTTGCGAGCATAATGAGAACGGCGTGCTGGGCGTCGTCATCAACAAGCCCACCGACATGACCATGGAAGTGCTGTTCGACCGCATCGACCTGAAACTGGCTGCCGGCAGCGACACGCCCATCATCAACGAACCGATCATGTTCGGCGGCCCCGTGCAGGATGACCGCGGCTTCGTGCTGCATACGCCGGGCGCGCGCTATTCCTCGTCGCTGACGGTGACGGATGAAATCGCGTTTACCACCTCGATCGACGTGCTCGAAGCCGTCGCCAAGGGCGATGGTCCCGAGCGCATGCTGGTCTCCATCGGCTATTCGGGCTGGAGCCCGGGCCAGCTGGAAGACGAGATCGGCCGCAACGGCTGGCTGACGGTGGGCGCCTCGGCCGACATCCTGTTCGACTTCCCCATCGAGCAGCGCTACGTGGCGGCCATCAAATTGCTGGGCATCGATCCGCTCATGCTCGCCAGCGAGGCTGGCCACGCATGAGCGGTGACGCCATCGACACCATCCTCGCCTTCGATTTCGGCCTGAAACGCATCGGCGTGGCCATCGGCAATACCATGATTTGCCAGGCCAAGCCGCTCAGCGTGATCACGGCCACGGCGAATGAACCGAAGTTTGCCGCCATCGACAGCCTGATCAAGGAGTGGGGCGCGAGCCGCATCGTGGTGGGCTTGCCCAGTCATCCGGATGGCACGGAACACGAGATGAGCGCGCGCTGCCGCCGTTTCGCCAACCAGGTGCATGGCCGCTTCAACCTGCCCGTGGAACTGGTCGACGAGCGCTATTCCTCGGCCGTCATTGCCGCCAAACGCGGCGAAGTGATCGACGACCGCGCCGCCGCCATCATCCTGCAACAGTATTTCGACGCGAACTATTAATCTGACCCTAGTCCCCAATCCTGAATGATTAAGAACTCTATGCCGCATCCTACGAATCCTTCCCAACTCGACGCCGAGGCCCTGTACGCGGTCTTGCTGCAGCAAGTGCAGAACGGCCTGGCGGGCATCCCCAACGTGGCCATCGTCGGCATCCATTCGGGCGGCGCCTGGCTGGCGGAACGCCTGGCGCGCGACCTGAACCTGGTCGACCGCCTGGGCGTGCTCGACGTCTCGTTCTACCGCGACGACTTCGCCCAGAAAGGGCTGCATGCGGACGTCAAGCCGACGCAAATCAGCTTCGACGTGGCCGGCGCCACCATCCTGCTGGTCGACGACGTGCTGTACACGGGCCGCACCACGCGCGCGGCCATCAATGAATTGTTCGACTACGGCCGTCCGGCCAAGATCATGCTGGCCGCCCTGGTCGACCGCGGCGAGCGCCAGCTGCCGGTGGCAGCCGATTTCGTGGCCGCCTTCACTGCCGTGCCGGCGGGCCAGGCCCTGGTCCTGAAGCAAGCCGACGATGGAAAATTCACGCTCACCATAGATACCCACCATGCTTAATCCGCAACTGAATAAACACGGCGAACTGCAACATCTGCTGACGATTGAAGGCTTGCCGAAGTCTATCGTCAACCACATCCTCGATACGGCTTCCTCGTTCGTGGGCATTTCCGACCGCGACGTGAAGAAGGTGCCGCTGATGCGCGGCAAGAGCGTTTTCAACCTGTTCTTTGAAAACTCCACGCGCACCCGCACCACCTTCGAGATCGCCTCGAAGCGTTTGTCGGCCGACGTCATCAACCTGAACATCCAGGCCTCGTCGGCCAGCAAGGGCGAGTCCCTGCTCGACACCATCGACAACCTGTCGGCCATGCACGCCGACATGTTCGTCGTGCGCCACGCGCAGTCGGGCGCGCCCTATCTGATCGCCAAGCATTTGATCGACACGAAGCAGCCGCACGTCCACGTGGTCAACGCGGGCGACGGACGCCACGCGCACCCGACCCAGGGCTTGCTCGACATGTACACGATCCGCCACTACAAGAAGGATTTCACGAACCTGACGGTGGCCATCGTGGGCGACATCCTGCACAGCCGCGTGGCCCGTTCCGATATCCACGCGCTGACCACGCTGGGCGTGCCGGAAGTGCGCGCCATCGGCCCGCACACCCTGCTGCCGGGCGGCCTGGAACAGATGGGCGTGCGCACCTTCACCAACATGGATGAAGGCCTCAAGGGCGTCGACGTGATCATCATGCTGCGCCTGCAGAATGAACGCATGAGCGGCGCGCTGCTGCCGTCGGCGCAGGAATATTTCAAGAGCTACGGCCTGACGCCCGAACGCCTGGCGCTGGCCAAGCCGGACGCCATCGTCATGCATCCGGGCCCGATGAACCGCGGCGTGGAGATCGATTCGGCCGTGGCCGACGGTCCGCAGGCGGTGATCCTGCCGCAGGTGACGTTCGGTATCGCCGTGCGCATGGCGGTGATGAGTATTTTGGCTGGTAATCAGGGCTGATAGCCCAAGGACGAGTAAGCGAGCATGACGACACTACATATCAAGAACGGCCACCTGATCGACCCTGCCAACGGCATCGATGGCTTGCAAGACCTGTTCATCGCCGACGGCAAAGTGCTGGCCGTGGGCAGCGCCCCGGCCGGCTTCAAGGCCGACACCACGTTTGACGCGGCCGGCCTGGTGGTTGCCCCCGGCCTGGTCGACCTGTCCGCGCGCCTGCGCGAGCCGGGCTACGAATACAAGGCAACCCTGGAGTCGGAGCTGCAGGCGGCGCTGCAAGGCGGCGTGACGAGCCTGGTCTGCCCGCCGGACACCGATCCCGTGCTCGACGAGCCGGGCCTGGTGGAAATGCTGAAATACCGCGCCAAGACGCAGAACAAGGCCCACGTGCACCCGCTGGGCGCGCTGACCATGGGCTTGAAGGGCCAGTCGCTGACGGAAATGGCGGAGCTGACGGAAGCGGGCTGCATCGGCTTTGCGCAGGCGGAAGAGCCGATCGAAGACACCACCGTGCTGCTGCGCGCCATGCAGTATGCGAACACATTCGGCTACACCGTCTGGCTGCGTCCGCAGGACCCGCACATCGGCCGCGGCGGCATCGCCCACAGCGGTCCGCTGGCTTCGCGCCTGGGCCTGTCCGGCGTGCCCGTGATGTCCGAAACCATCGCCCTGCACACGATCTTCGAATTGATGCGCGCCAGCCGTGCGCGCGTGCACCTGTGCCGCATCTCGTCGGCGGCGGGCCTGGACCTGATCCGCGCGGCCAAGGCGGAAGGCTTGCCCGTCACCTGCGACGTGGGCGTGCACCATGTGCACCTGACGGACGCCGACATCGGCTTTTTCGACCCGAACGCACGCGTCACGCCGCCGTTCCGCAGCCAGCGCGACCGCGATGCGATCCGCGCGGGCCTGCTCGACGGCACGGTGGACGCCATGTGCTCGGACCACACGCCCGTCGACGACGATGAAAAACTGCTGCCGTTCGGCGAAGCGTCGCCGGGCGCCACGGGCCTGGAACTGCTGCTGTCGCTGGCCCTGAAATGGGCCGACGACTATGCGCTGGCGCAGCCGCAAGCGGGCGCCCGTCCGCTGGCGCGTGCCGTGGCCAAGGTCACGGCCGACGCGGCCCGTGTCGCGGGCATCCCGGCCGGCAGCCTGGCCGTGGGCGAAGCGGCCGACATCTGCGTCTTCGACCCGGCCGCGCGCTGGACCGTGTCGTCGGCTTCGCTGGCCAGCCAGGGCAAGCACACGCCTTTCCTCGGCTATGAGCTGAGCGGCATCGTCAAGGCGACCATCGTGGCTGGACAGGTGGCGTTCCAGCGTTAATTTTTTGTACTGGAGTGAAACTCCAGCATACTGCCGGGGTCAGACCCGCCGGGTCTGACCCCAGAATTTGCTGTGGGTTTGCTTCTTTATCTGGTGTCATTTGAAACTTCTGCTTACCTACCGCCTCGCGCGCATCGCCATTCATCTGAGCTGCGGCATGGCCAAGAGCGCCGTGCTCTTTCCCTGGCTGGACCTGGAGGGCCGCAACCGGCGCATCCGCCGCTGGTCGACGCAGCTGCTCGACATCTGCGGCGTGCACGTGGCGCAGCCGGCAGACAGCGTGCCGGCGCTTGACCATGCGATGGTGGTGGCGAACCACGTGTCGTGGCTCGACATCTTCGTCATCAATGCCGTGCACCCTTGCCGCTTCGTCGCCAAGGCGGAAATCCGCGCCTGGCCGATCCTGGGCTGGCTGGCGGGACGCGCCGGCACGATCTTCATTTCGCGCGGCAGCAAGCGCGATTTGCGCCTGATCTTCCAGGGCCTGGTGGACAAGTTGACGGCGGGCGAGCGCATCGCGTTCTTCCCCGAGGGGACGACCGCCGCGCAGGGACAGATTTTGCCGTTCCACGCCAACCTGTTCGAGGCGGCCATCGACGCGCAAGTGCCGGTGCAGCCGTTCGCGCTCGTGTATGTGGATGACAAGGGCGCGCTGCACCATGCCGTCGATTTCATCGGCGAGATGAGTTTTGCGCAAAGCATGGTGGCGATCCTGAGCGGCCCGCCCATCACGGCGCGCTTGACTTGCCTGGCGCCGGTGGCGACCCTGGACGCGCACCGACGGGACCTGGCGGCGGCAACGCAGGCGGCGGTGGCCGCCGCGCTGCCGCTGGAGCCGGCGGCCTAACCCTTCACGTGCAGCCAGCGTGCATGCGCGGCGCGGGCCAGGTAGTCGAGGATGAAGCCGAGTATGCCGATCAGCACGATGGCGGCCATCAGCTCCGAATAGGCGAGGCGGTCGCGCGTGTCGAGGATGAAGTAGCCGAGACCGGCCGAAACGCCCAGCATTTCCGCCGGCACCAGCACGATCCAGATGATGCCGATGGCCAGGCGCACGCCCGTCAGGATATCGGCCGTGATGCCCGGTAAAATCACCTTGAATACGATCTCGCTGCGCGTGGCCGACAGGCTGCGCGCCAGCAGCAGCCAGTTCGGATCGAGCCGCGCCACGCCGGCCGCCGTATTGAGCAGGATAGGCCAGACGGCCGCAAACGCCAGCAGGAAGTACACGGGCGCATCGCCCACGCCCAGCACCATCACGGCGATCGGCATCCACGACAGCGGCGAAATCATGCGCAGCAGCTGGAACAGGGGCATGGCCGCGCCGGAAAAGCTTTTCGACATGGCCACCAGCACGCCCAGCGGCACGCCGATGACGATCGCCAGCCCCAGGCCCACGGCCACCCTTTGCAGGCTCAATACCACGTGCAGCCAGATATCCGAACCTCCCAGCATTTCCTTGAACGCCAGCGCCGTGGGCAGCGGCGCAAAGGCGGTGGCGATCGGCGTGGATTTCTCCAGCGCCGTCACGCTCACGGACCACAACAGCAAGGCACAGGCCAGCCCCACCAGGGGCAGGCCGAACTTCGTGAACAACTTGCTCGCCATCGTCAGACCGCCACGGTTTCGCTGCGCAGCAGGTTGGCCGGCAAGCCGAAGGCGGCCGGGCCGCCCACGGCCGTGATGGCCTTGCGCACGAAGCGGTCATCGACCAGGTCGCGCGCGGCGAACTTCGGATCGAGGCTGGACAGGAAGCGCGTATCGCCTTCCACCTTGGTGCGGCCGATGGCGCGTACCAGTTCTTCCGTGTACGAGGAAAACGGATACGGCTGGAAGTCGATGCGGCGCTGCTGCCAGTTCTTGTGCACGATCAGTCCCTGCTTTTCGTAGCTGGCGTAATCGGTGGTGGCCAGCACCTTGGTCAGCACCTGCAGCGGATGCGGCGTGTAGCGGTTCTCTCCCACGTTCGACAGCAGCTTGGCCGTGTCGACCTGGTTCGAGCGCGTCCACAGCTGCGCCTTGACGATGGCGTTGGTGACCTTCTGCGCCCATTCGGGACGCGTATTGATGTCGCGCTCCGACAGGAAAGTGACGCAGCACGCATGGTTTTTCCACACGTCGCCCGAGAAGCGCAGGATCTTGCCGATGCCGGCGTTTTCCGCCGCCGCGTTGAACGGTTCTGCCACGATGTAGCCGGCGATGGACTTGCTGGCCAGGGCGGAGACCATTTCGGCCGGCGCCAGCACGATCAGGTTGACTTCATTCGGCTTGATGGCCGCGTTGCGCGCGCGCGTGACCGGGGTCAGGCCGTTGGCGGACAGGATCTGCTGCAGCAGGATGTTGTGGATCGAGTACCAGAACGGGATGGCGACCGTGCGCCCGCCCAGGTCGGAGACCTTGTTGATCTCGTTGGCCACCGTCAGCGCGGAGCCGTTGACGTGGTTCCAGGCCACGACTTTCGCGGGGAACTTGGCGCCGTAGCGTACCCACAGGGTGGCTGGCGACAGCAGATGGATGACGTTGACCTGGCCGGCGACAAACGCTTCGATGATCTGCGCCCAGCTGCGGAACAAACGCGGCGTTTCCGCCTGCAAGCCTTCCGCTTCGAACAGCTTGCGGGCGTGGGCGACCAGCAGCGGGGTGGCGTCGGTGATGGGCAGGTAGCCGATCTTCACGGGCTGGTCGTCGCCTTTGGGACCCTGCTGGGCCATGGCGTCGCCGGCGAACAGCAGCGGCGAGGCGACGCTGGCCGTGGCCAATGCCGACATGCGCAGGAAGTCGCGCCGCGTCAGGCCGCAGTCGCAATCGGACGAGGCGCAGATGTGCAGGGGTTTGTTTTGATCTTGGAATGTCATGGAGTGTTCCGGTCGATTAAAGTTGGGCGAAGGCAGGCGCGTGATCCTGCTTTTGCAGCGCTTGCAGGGCGTCGAGGATGTCCATCTTGAGCGCGATGACGTCGGCGCTGTGGCCGATGCGCGGCCGGGCGATGGCGACGGGCCACTCGCGCACGATGTTGCCAGGCTTGCCGCCCATCAGCAGGATGCGGTCGGCCACCAGGATCGCTTCATCGATATCGTGCGTGACCAGCAGCACGGCCGTATGCCAGCGGTGCACCACGTCGACCAGCAGCGATTGCATCTCGGCGCGCGTGATGGCGTCGAGCGCGGAAAACGGCTCGTCGGCGAACAGCAGTTCCGGTTCGCGCGCCAGCGCGCGCGCCAGCGCCACCCTCTGCGCCATGCCGCCCGACAGGGCGGACGGATACAATTTTTCGCGGCCCTTCAGGCCCACCGCTTCGATGGCTTGCGCCACGCGCGCCTGGTGCGCCTCGCGCGTCAGCTGCGGCTGGTGCTTGAAGTCCAGGCCGAAACCGGCGTTGCCCGTGACGTTGAGCCAGGGCAGCAGGCTCGCCTGCTGGAACACGAGGGCGCTGCGCGGATCCGGTTCGCGCATGGGCGCGTCGAGAAATTGAATCTCGCCCGTGGATGGCGGCTGCAGGCCGGCCAGCACGCGCAGCAAACTCGATTTGCCGCAGCCGCTGCCACCCAGCAGGCAGACGATTTCGCGCCTGCGCACGCCCAGCGAGACGTGCTGGAACACGGGCGCCGTGCCGGGATAGGCATAGCCGAGATCCTGCGCCTGCAGCGCCCATTGTTGCGGTTCCGCTGCTGCCGTCATGCCTGCGCTCCCGCGGCCTTGGCCGCCTGCTGGCTGTCGAACAGCTGCAAGGCCGCCTGCAATTGCGTCAGGCTGGGCGTGACGATGGGGATGAACGACGATTCGCGCCAGCGGCGGGCAAAACCCTGCTGCTCCCCGTTCAGGTAGGCGCGCCCGCCCATGGCCTGCAGTTCCAGCATCAGCGCCTGCTGCAGCAGTTCTGCCAGCTGTATGCGCAGGCGGAACATGGCTGGCGCCTGCGTCTTGAAGCGGCCATCGTGTACGCCGGCCAGCAAGGTAGCGACGGCTGCCTCCAGGGTCGCTTGCAGCGCTTCGATGCGCGGCGTGAGCTGGTTGCGCGAGCCGGCGGAGATCTGCGCCGCCTGCGCCAGGCTGGCACGCGCCAGGCCGATCGACAGGCCGCACTGCATGCCAAGGAACGATGGGCGCACCTGCGGCAGCCAGGCTGGCGCATTGTCGCTGATGATGTCGGCGGCGGGGATGTGCACCTGCGCCAGCTTGACGGAAGCCGTATTGCTGCCGCGCAGGGCGATCAGGTCCAGGTCGTCGCTGCGCTTGACGCCTGCCGTGCCGCTGTCGAAGGCGACGATGACGGGGGGCGCGCCATCGCTGGGCGCCACGGCGGCGGCCGCGACAAAGCCCGCCTTGCGCAAGTTCGTCACCCAGGCCAGGCCGCCGTCGACCAGCAAGCCGTCGGCGTGGCGCGCGCCCGTGATTTGCAGCTGCTCGATGCCGGACAGGAATTTCATGGCGTTCGACAGACCGCTGGCGCCCGCCTGCGCGCCGGCCAGCAGGCCAGGCAAGCGGCGCTCGGCCAGCGCGCGGTTGTCGCTTTGCAGCAGGAATTCGATGAAGCAGCGCTGGCCCCAGAAGACAAAGGCCGCCGTCACCGATTGCTCGGCCACTGTGGCGATGGCGTCGATGGCGTCGCGCACGTCGCCGCCCGCGCCGCCGTGTTCCTGCGGCACGCCGATGCGCAGCAGCTGGTCGCCGGCCAGCGCCGGCAAAACGGTTTCAGCCAGGTCCGACGATTGGTCGAGCTGGTCGGCGTGCATGTGCAGCCAGTGAGGGAGCTTGGCCATGTCAGACGGCGCCAGGCAGGTAGGGCGTCAATTGCGGATTGACGGGCGTGCCGGCCAGGCTGTTGGAAAAATTGCACAGGGTGGCCAGGCTGATGCCCAGCACGACTTCCAGCGCCTGCTGCTCGTTGTAGCCGGCGGCCAGGAAGGCTTGATAGTCGCCGTCGGCGACGGCGCCGCGCGTGGCGATGACGGCCGTGGCGAAGGCGGCGACGGCGTCGAGTTGCGCGTCGCCCGTCGGCTGGCCGTGCTGCAGGGCACGCACGGTCTCCGGCGTCTGGCCCGCCTTTTTCAGCGAGATGGCGCTGTGGCCGGCGATGCAGAAATCGCAGCCGTGGATGCGTGCAGCCGTGATCTGCACCACTTCGCGTTCCATCAGGCTCAGGCTGGCGCGCGCATTGATGCCGGAGACGGTCAGATAAGTCTCCAGCGCCAGCGGGGCGTTGGCCAGCACGCCGATCAGGTTGGGCAGGTAGCCGTTGTTGGCGATGGCTTTTTCCACGAAGGGGCGGCTATCGGCCGGGGCGGTGTCGAGGGTGTGCAGCGTCAGACGGGACATGGGGTACCTTGCTAGTTTAGTAAGTCACCCGGCCATTATATCGGCCATGCCGTGCAGGTAACAGACGTCAGCGTCGTCCTTTTGTGCTCGTTCGTCTTTGATTGCGCAAACCTTGATGTCAGCTGGCCAGCTGGCGCTGGCGCTGGTCGCGCCGGTAGGCGCCCGGTTGCTCGCCCGTGACCCGCTTGAACGCGCGCGTAAACGCGGCGTGCGAGCGGTAGCCCACCAGTTCGGCCGCGCGTTCGACGGAGACGCCGTCGTGCAGGCGCCGGGCGGCGATCTTCATGCGCAGCAGGAGCAGGAACTGGGCCGGCGAGTGGCCGCTGGCACTGGCGAAATGCTTGCAGAAGCTGGCGCGCGACATGCACGCGGCCTTGGCCATGTTCTCGATCGACCAGTCGGCGGCGGGGGCGTCGAGCATGCGTTCGAGCAGCGGCGAAAATGCGGGCTGGTGCAGCAGCGACAGCAGGCCGGCCGCCACCTGTTCGCCCTGCGCCACATGGCGGATCAGGTAGAAGAACAGCAGTTCGACCAGGCGCGCGATCAGGGGCGACGGCTGTTCCGGATCGCCGCCCGCCTCGCCGAGGATCAGGTCGAACAGCGCGGCGGCGGCGCTGAAGGCGGGCGCGTCGCCGCGTATCAGCAGATACGGCGGGAACGAGTCGACGATCAGTGCGGAGAGGGCGCCGCGAAATTGAAAGAAGCCGCAGGCCAGCGCCGTTGCGGGGCTGTCCGTGGACGCCTGCAGCGGCAGCATCGTTTGTGCGCTCACCGCCTGCAAGGGATCGCCATGGGGGCTGAGGAAGTGCGGCAAGTCGCGCAGCAGGAAGACGCCATCGCGCGGGCCCAGGGCAATCGGCGCCGCGCCATCGAGATGCAGGTAGCAGTGGCCATCGAGCACCAGGTGAAAGCTGCCCAGTTCCCGGCCCGCCGTGGAAGCGCGCCAGCGGCCGCAGTACTGGCCCACATGCAGCACGGCGGTGTCGAGTTCCAGGCTGCCGAGCAGCCAGCGCGCCAGTCTGTCGGTATCAGGATGCATGGGATGGCAAAGGCAAAAGCTGCATCATACGGCGCAGGCGCGGCAAGGCAAACGACCGTTTTCGACTAAGCATATGTGCGCCATGCAGCTTAGCGCTTGCCGCTGTGCTGCTGGAACGCGGGACAGTCGACTTGCAGCAGCGAGCGGTCTTCCAGGCACACGGCGGAGAGTTTGCCGCCCCAGACGCAGCCGCTATCGAGGCCGATCAGGCGGGGCCGCAACTGCAGCCCCAGCGCCGACCAGTGGCCGAAGACGACGGTGTCGTCCGCGCTGCGCCGTCCCGGCACGTCGAACCAGGGCAGCAGGCCGGAGCCCGGCGGCGCGCTGCCGCTCTCCTTCATCTTGAAGTCCATGACGCCGTCCGGCGTGCAAAAGCGCAGCCGCGTCATGGCGTTGACGATGCAGCGCAGCCGGTCGGCGCCCTGCAGGTCGTCGCGCCAGGCGGCCGGTTCATTGCCGTACATGGTGCGCAGGAACGCCACCCAGCCGTCGCTGCGCAGCATGGCGGCTACTTCCTCGCTCAGCGACAGGGCCTGCGAGGCGCTCCATTGCGGCAGCAAGCCCGCATGCACGAGCACGTGGCCCTGGTGCTGCAAGGCGAGCGGGCGCTGGCGCAGCCAGGCGAGCAATTCTTCGCGGTCGGGCGCATCGAGGATGTCGGCCAGCGTATCGGACGCATGCTCCGGGCGGATGCCGTTGGCCACGGCCAGCAAGTGCAAGTCATGGTTGCCCAGGACGCTGTCGGCCAGGCCCTGCTGCGCCAGCGCATGCACGTGGCGCAGGGTGGCCAGCGAGGCGGGACCACGGTTGATCAGGTCGCCGGCGAACAGGAGCCGGTACGGGCCATCTGCCGCCACCTGGATGCGCTCGATCAGTTCGACGGTTTGTGCATGGCAGCCTTGCAGATCGCCGATAAAGTAGGTTTTCATATGTGCCGGAGTGAAGTGAACGACGCGCATGCATTATAAGCACGGCCGCCCGTTGGCGCTGGAGACATTGTCGGAAAATAGCAGATGGCGCGTGGGCGCGGCAGGCCGGAAAAAACGGATGCGGATTAAACCGGAGCGGCAATTACTCCTGTTTAATGCGCCGCTGCCGTACGTCGATAATCATTTCCCGGTCCGCTTGCGGGAATGGCTGGCTGTAGCGGCCAGTCCCGCAAGCAGTAGGTGCATGCCAGTTGGAATATCATTTCATTCATGTCAATTCATGTTTCGCGCCTTATTTCTGCATATTCTTCATTTGATCTTAATATTGAGTGGATAAAAAAACCGATGGCCGCGATTCAAATGGCGATGGATTATGCTGCGGTGCGCAAATATTTATACAATGTAGTATATTTCACGTGATTTTATTAATTCAATTAATGTAAGGGATATACGGAATGGATCTGTCGACGATGACGATGCAGGAATTGCGCAAACTGGAAGATAATGTCAAGCAGGAATTGAGCTGCCGCGAACGTGAAGACTTGAGCAAGGCGCGCGAACAGATCATGGCCATCGCGCAGCAAGCGGGCATTCCGCTGAAGCAGCTGATACTCGACGGCCTGCACCCGCGGGCGGGCAAGGTCGCCGTGCGTTACCGCCATCCGGACAATGCGACTGAGCAATGGACAGGCCGCGGCCGCCAGCCGCTGTGGGTCAAGCAATGGGTGGAATCGGGCAAGTCTATCGATCTGCTGCGCGTATAATTCGGTATACTCTTGGCGCAGTGGCAAGCTGGCAGTTTCGCGCCGCACCTTGCCTCGCACCCTATTGATACCCTTACTTATACCGTCCACACCATGCTTCCATTGTCCAGAACGATCTTCAAGGCCTACGATATTCGCGGCATCATCGCTAAAACCCTCGATGCCAGCGTGGCCTACAAGATCGGTCAGGCCTTTGGCCAGGCTGCGCTGGCCAAGGGCGAGCAGCGGGTCGTGATCGGCCGCGATGGCCGCCTGTCGGGACCTGAATTGACGGCGGCGCTGGCGCAGGGCTTGCAAGCCGCAGGCGTCGACGTGATCGACCTGGGCGTGGTGGCCACGCCGATGGTCTATTTCGGCACGAACGTGCTCGACACGCGCTCCGGCATCATGGTCACGGGCAGCCACAATCCACCCGATTACAACGGCTTCAAGATGGTGCTGGCCGGCGAAGCGATCCACGGCGAAGCGATCCAGGCGCTGTATCACAGCATCGTGGCGCACGACGGCAGCGCCAGCGCCACGCCGGGAACGTACGCCACGCACGATATCCGCGCCGCCTACCTGGAGCGCATCCTGGGCGACGTCAAGCTGGCGCGCCCGATCAAGATTGCCGTCGATTGCGGCAACGGCGTGGCCGGCGCGTTCGCGGGCGATCTGTTCCGCGGCATGGGTTGCGACGTCATCGAATTGTTCTGCGACGTCGACGGCAATTTCCCGAATCACCATCCGGACCCCGCGCACCCGGAAAACCTGCAAGACCTGATCCGCTGCCTGGCCGAGACGGATGCGGAAATCGGCATCGCCTTCGACGGCGACGGCGATCGCCTGGGCGTGGTCACCAAGGATGGCCAGATCATCTACCCTGACCGCCAGATGATGCTGTTCGCCGCCGACGTGCTGACCCGCCATCCGGGCGCGCAGATCCTGTATGACGTGAAATGCACGCGCCACCTGGCACCGTGGATCAGCAAGCATGGCGGCGTGCCGCTGATGTACAAGACGGGCCACTCGCTGGTGAAAGCCAAGCTGCGTGAAACGGGCGCGCCGCTGGGCGGCGAAATGAGCGGCCATATCTTCTTCAAGGACCGCTGGTACGGTTTCGACGACGGCCTGTATTCGGCTGCGCGCCTGCTGGAAATCCTCACGCGCGAAGCCGATCCATCTGCCTTGCTGAACTCCCTGCCGCAGTCCGACAGCACGCCCGAACTGCATCTGGAACTGAAGGAAGGCGAGAATGTCGCGCTGATGGAGATGCTGCGCCGCGACGCCGTCTTCCCTGGCAATGAGCAGATCATCACCATCGACGGCTTGCGCGTGGAGTATGCGGATGGTTTCGGCCTGGCTCGTTCGTCGAACACCACGCCGGTGATCGTCATGCGCTTCGAGGCGGAAACGCCGGAAGCCCTGGCACGCATCCAGGGACAGTTCAAGAGCGTGATCCTGGCCGCCAAGCCTGACGCCGTTCTGCCGTTCTGACAGCATGGCCGGTCAAGCAGGCGCACGGGCGCCCCTGAAAATCCTGCTGGTGCGGGTATCTTCGCTGGGCGACGTGCTGCATAATCTGCCGATGGTGGCAGACATCGCCCGCCATTATCCGGATGCGACCATCGACTGGGTGGTGGAGGAGGGCTATACCAGCCTGGTGCGCCTGAATCCGCGCGTGAATACCATTTTCCCGTTTGCGCTACGGCGCTGGCGCAAGAGCCTGGGCAAGAAAGAGACGCGCGCGGAAATCGCCGCCTTTTTCCGCAGCCTGCGCCAGACGCGCTACGATTACGTGTTCGATACCCAGGGCTTGCTCAAGACGGGCATCATCATGGGCGCCGCGCGCCTGGCGCCGGGCGGACAGAAAGTCGGCCTGGCCAATGGCAGCGAAGGTTCCGGCTACGAAGGCATCTCGCGCATTTTTCATACGAAAAGCATTCCGCTCGACCCGCGCACGCACGCGGTAGCGCGCGGCCGCCTGGTGGCCGCCGCGGCGCTGGGCTACGCGGCCGACACGCCGGCCGATTTCGGCTTGCCGGAATTATCTGGCAGCGAGCCGCGCCCGGACTGGATGGGCGATGCGCCGTATTGCGTGTATTTCCACGGCACGGCGCGCGACGCCAAGAAATGGGCGCAGCAGCACTGGATCGCGCTGGGCCAGGCGCTCTCGCCGATGCCGATTTTGCTGCCCTGGGGTTCGCCCAGGGAAAAGGCGGAAGCCGAACAACTGGCGGCCGGCCTGCCGAACGCGCGCGTGCTGCCGAAACTGTCGATGGCCGACGCCACCCTGCTGGCACGCCACGCGGCGCTGGTGGTCGGCGTCGATACGGGCCTGACGCATATCGCCGCCGCCTTCCTGCGTCCGACGGTGGAAATCTATGCCGATTCGCCGCTGTGGAAAACGGAAGGCAACTGGTCGCCGAAAATCATCAACCTGGGCGACAAAGGCGCGCCGCCCGGCGTGCCGGAAGTGCTGGCCGCGGCGCAGCGCCTGCTGGCCGAATATCCTCCCGCCTGACCTCAACGTTACCTATCATGCGACTTCTTTATACCCTTGCCTGGTGGCTGGCCTTGCCCCTGGTGCTGGCGCGGCTGTGGCTGCGCGGCCGCCAGGAACCCGGCTACCGCCAGCACTGGGGCGAGCGCCTGGGCTTTTATGAGCGCCAGGCCGGCACTGCGCCCGCCACCATCTGGCTGCATGCCGTCTCCGTCGGCGAGACGCGCGCGGCCGAACCGCTGGTCGATGCGCTGCTGGCCGCATGGCCCGCGTGCCGCATCGTCCTCACGCACATGACGCCGACGGGACGCGCCACGGGCAAGTCGCTGTTTGCCAAGCACGGCGCGCGCCTGGTGCAAAGCTATCTGCCGTACGACACGGGCGCCATGCCGGCCCGTTTCATCCGCCATTTCGCGCCGCGCATCTGCATCCTGATGGAGACGGAGGTATGGCCGAATCTGATCCGCCAATGCAACCGCCACGGCGTGCCCGTGGTGCTGGCCAATGCGCGTCTGTCGCAGCGTTCGCTGGGCAAGGCGCAGCGCCTCGGCAGGCTCATTGCCGAGGCGGCGCGCGGCATCACCCTGGTGGCGGCGCAGACGCAGGACGACGCGCAGCGCGTGCGCCAGCTGGGCGTGCAGGACGTGGTCGTCACGGGCAGCATCAAGTTCGACGTGGTCGTGCCCGAGGCGGCGCTGGCGACGGGCGCCTGGCTGCGCGGCGCCATCGGCGCACGGCCCGTGCTGCTGTGCGCCAGCACGCGCGAAGGGGAGGAGCAATTGATCCTCGATGCCCTGACCCGCGCCAGCCTGCCTGCCAATGCACTGCTGCTGATCGTGCCGCGCCATCCGCAGCGTTTCGACGAGGTGGAAAAATTGATCGCGGCGCACGGCCTGGCCGTGCAGCGCAGGTCCGGCCTGGCGCAGGACGATGCCGTGGCGGCGGGCAAGCAGGTGCTGCTGGGCGACTCGATGGGCGAGATGTTTGCGTATTACGCGGCCTGCGATTGCGCCTTCGTCGGCGGCAGCCTGCTGCCGCTGGGCGGACAAAACCTGATCGAGCCGGCGGCCCTGGGCAAGCCCGTGCTGATCGGCCCCCACACCTTCAACTTCGCGCTGGTGACCGAGCAGGCGATTGCCGCCGGCGGCGCCGCGCTGGTGGCGGACGCCGACGCGCTGATGGCGCAAGCGGCAGCCTTGCTGCAGGACCCCGCGCGCCTGGCGGCCATGGGAGAACAGGCGCTGGTGTTTGCCAACCAGCACAGGGGTGCCACGCCGCGCACGATAGCGGCCATCAAGCCGCTGTTGCCGTAATATCGCCAATCACGTTGCCGGATGACGGCCTGCGGCCGGATCCGGCCTACGCGAACAACACGGGCAGCTCCTGCGAGCGTTTCCTCAGCGCCTGCTTGGCGCCGTCGTAATCGGGATAGATCGACTCGACGGTGGCCCAGAAGCGGGGGCTGTGGTTCATTTCCAGCAGGTGCGACAGTTCGTGCGCCACCACGTAGTCGATCAGCGGCAGGGCGAAGTGGATCAGGCGCCAGTTCAGGCGGATCTTGCGCTCGATGGTGCAGCTGCCCCAGCGCGTGCCGGCCGACGAGAGCGACAGCGAGTCGTAGCGCACGCCCAGCTTGTCCGCGTACAGGTCCAGGCGCGCTTCGAACAGCTGGCGCGCCTCGTGCTGGAACCAGCCCTTCACTTTTTCCTTCAATTGCTGCTCGCTGCCGGCAGGCGTGACCCATACGTGCAATTCGTTCGTCTCGCGCTGGAAGCTGGCGCGGTGGCGCGGCGCCTGGTGCAATCGCAAGGTGATTTCGCCGCCGAGATAGGGCAGCACGGCGCCATCGACCCATGCGACGGGCGGGCGCTGCAAACGCTGCACCTTGCGCTCGCCCCGTTCCAGCAGCTTCGAGACGATCCAGCCCTGCTTGGCGCGGATGGCGCTGTCGATTTCGGCCAGGGTGACGCGTTTGGGCGCGGTCACGCGCAGGCCGTTATCGTCGATCATGAAACCGATGGAACGGCGCGTGGAGCGGCGCAGGGCGAATTCGACCAGGTGGCTGCCCAGCTGCAGCTGGCGCAGCGGCGGGCCATCGGCGGTGCGTGGCGGGGAAGGCAGGGGGGATGGGGCGGGGTGAACGACGGGGGGCACCAGGGCCACGACCGGTGGCGCCACGGGCGGCGCTGGCGGTGCCGTGGGGCGCACCGCCGGGGGCGTGCTGGTCGAGACGTCATGCGCGAACAGATCCAGTTGCTGGTCGCCGACCTTGATGGTCTTCATCTGCTGGCGCAGGGTCGGCTCCTGGATGACCGCGCTGATGCCGTCTAGCCAGCGTTGTAGGCGTGAGGCGAAATGACGCGCATTTCTGATTCTATCCAATTTTCCACCTGTTGCATCATGCTGTCCGGGGTTTGCCCTTCCGGCGAAATCGGTTTGCCTATCGAGACGGTGATCAGTCCCGGGCGTTTGAGGAACGACTGCTTGGGCCAGCACTCGCCTGAATTGTGCGCAATCGGCACCACCACGGCGCCCGTGGCAATGGCCAGGCGCGTGCCGCCGCTCTTGTACTTGCCCGCCTGGCCCACGGGAATGCGTGTGCCTTCAGGGAACATGATAATCCATTGGCCGTCGGCCAGGCGGCGCCTGCCATGCGCGACCACGCTCTTGAACGCATGCTTGCCCTGCTTGCGGTCGATGGGGATCATGCGCAGCAGCGCCATGGCCCAGCCGAAGAAGGGGATGTACAGGATCTCCTTCTTGAACACGTAGACCAGCGGACGGGGAAGGCTGGGCAGCAAAAAGATGGTTTCCCATGCCGACTGGTGCTTCGACAGCACGATGGCCGGCGCGTCGGGGAAATTCTCGGCACCCTTGACTTCATAGCGGATGCCGCAAATGACCTTGGCACACCACAGGATAAACACGTTCCAGCGCGAGGTGACCCAATAGCGCTTGTTGTAGCTCAATGGCGCGGCAAAAAAGCACACGCAGGCCCAGACGATGGTGGCCACGATCATGATGATCATGAACAGCAGGGATCGCAGGAACAGGGAAATATTACGCAATGCGGTTCTCCGAAAATTAGATACTGAATGCCACGGTGGGCGCCGGTACAGCGGGCGCCTTGAGCAGGTGGCTGACCACGGCGGCCAGGTCGGGGAAGACCTGGGTACCGGGCGGCAGGCCGCCCGTTTCATCGGTTTTTTCGCCCTTGCCCGTCAGGACCAGGTAGGGCACGCAACCGCTGATGAAACCGGCCTGCAGGTCGCGCAGCGAATCGCCAACGGTGGGCACGCCTTTCAGGCTGGTGTTGTAGCGCTGCGAAATTTCATGAAACATGCCCGGTTTCGGCTTGCGGCAGTCGCAATTGTCCGCGCCCGCATGCGGGCAAAAGAAGATGGCGTCGATGTCGGCGCCCACCTGCTGCGCCAGGGTGTGCATCTTCTGGTGGATCGCGTTCAGCACCGTCATGTCGAAGTATTCGCGCGCGATGCCCGACTGGTTCGAGGCGACGACGACGCGATAGCCGGCCTGGTTCAGGCGGGCGATCGCTTCGAGCGAGCCGGGGATCGGCAGCCATTCGGCCGGCGACTTGATGAAGTCCGGCGAGTCATGATTAATGACGCCGTCGCGGTCGAGAATAATCAGTTTCAGCGCCGGAATGCCCATTATGCCGCCAGCTTGGAAATGTCGGCCACGCGGTTCATCATGCCGTGCAGCGAAGACAGCAAGGCCAGGCGGTTGTTGCGCAGGGCGACATCCTCGGCCATCACCATCACGTCGTTGAAGAAGCCGTCGACGTCGTCGCGCAGCTGCGCCAGGGTTTGCAGCGTGCCCGCGAAATCGCCCTTGGCAAAGGCAGCGTCGATTTCCGGCTGCACGCGCGAGACGGCGGCGGCCAGTTTTTTCTCCGCTTCATCCTGCAGCAGCGCCACGTTGACGCCGGCGTCGGCGACCAACTTGAGCGCTTCCTCGTTCTTTTTCAGGATGTTGGTGATGCGTTTGTTGGCGGCGGCCAGCGAAGCGCTTTCCGGCAGGGCGGCAAACGCCTGCACGGCTTCCAGCCGCTGCACGATGTCGTCCAGGCGGTCCGGATTTTGCGCCACGACGGCTTCGATTTCGTTCGGCGAGAAGCCGCGCTCGCGCAGGATGCCGCGCAGGCGGTCGAGCATGAAGGTGGTGACGTCGAGCACAGGGTCCTTGAAGCCGGGCACGGCTGCGAACTGCGCGGCGGCGTCGGCCAGCAAGCCCTGGATCGACAGTGGCAAGCGTTTTTCCAGCAGCATGCGCAGCACGCCCAGCGCGTGGCGGCGCAGCGCGAACGGGTCCTTGTCGCCCGTCGGCGCCAGGCCGATGGCCCAGATGCCGACCAGGGTTTCGAGCTTGTCGGCCAGGGCCACGGCGGTGCCGGTGGCGGTGGTCGGCAGGCTGTCGCCGGCAAAGCGCGGCTGGTAGTGCTCGGACGCGGCCAGCGCCACTTCTTCCGGCTCGCCGTCATGGCGCGCGTAGTACGTGCCCATGATGCCTTGCAGCTCGGGGAATTCGCCCACCATGTCGGTCAGCAGGTCGGCCTTGGCCAGCAGGGCGCCCCGTTCGGCCAGGGCGACGTCATATTGCAGCTTGGCGGCGATGGCGCCGGCCAGCGACTTGACGCGCTCCGTGCGGGCCGCTTGCGTGCCCAGCTTGTTGTGGTAGACCACGTTGGCCAGCAGCGGCAGGCGCGATGCCAGCGTTTTCTTCTTGTCCTGCTCGAAGAAGAACTTGGCGTCCGACAGGCGCGGGCGCACGACGCGCTCGTTGCCGCCGATGATGTGCCCGGGCGTGTCCGTCTCGATGTTCGAGACGATCAGGAAGCGCGAACGCAGCTTGCCTTCGCTGTCCGTCAGCGCAAAATATTTCTGGTTGGTCTGCATGGTGAGGATCAGGCATTCCTGCGGCACGGCCAGGAATTCTTCCTCGAAGTGGCATTCATACACGACCGGCCATTCGACCAGCGCGGTGACTTCGTCGAGCAGCGCTTCGGGCATCAGCACCTGATCAAAGCCGGCCTTTTCCAGCAGCTGGGCGCGGATGCGCTCCTTGCGTTCCTCGTTGCTGGCGATGACGCTGGCGTTGAGGATCAGCGAGGGCGCATAGTTTTCCGCGTGCGCGATGCTGATCGGCGCGCCGTCGGTCAGGAAGCGGTGGCCCAGGGTGGTGCGGCCGGCCGTCAGGCCCAGCAGGGTCAATGACACGATATTGATGCCGTGCAGGGCGATCAGGCTGTGCGCCGGGCGCACGAATTGCACGGTGGCGCCGTCCGGGCGCTGATAGCTCATCAGTTTTGGAATCGGCAGCTTGGCGGCCGACTCGGTCAGGGCTGCCTGCGCGCCCGCGGCGAGCTGGCTGCCCGGCGCCGTGTAGGTGTAGAAGAAGCTGTCGGCCTTGCCGTCGGCGGCGCGTTCCAGCTCGGCCACCGTCAGGTCGGGGAAGCCCAGTGCGGCCAGTTTCTTGGCCAGCGGCGGCGTGCCGTTGCCGTTCGCGTCCAGTGCCACGGAGACGGGCAGGACTTTTTCACGGATCGATTTGTCGGGCGAGACTTCGCGCACGTTGGTGATGGAGACGGCCAGGCGGCGCGGCGAGGCGTAGCTGGTGGCGACGCTGTCGGCTTCCAGGAAGTCGCGCGATTTCAAACCGTTGACGATGCCGGCAGTAAAGGCGGCGCCCAGTTTGGCCAGCGCTTTCGGCGGCAGTTCTTCGGTCAGCAGTTCGATGAGCAGTGTTTGGTTCATGGTGTTCTTGTCAGGTGCGGCGGTATGGAGGCTCGAATTAGGCGGCGGCTTGGTCTGCGGCGGGCAGCATCGGGAAACCGAGGCGCTCGCGCGAGTCGTAGTACGCTTGCGCCACCAGGCGCGACAGGGTGCGCACGCGGCCGATATAGGCGGCGCGTTCCGTCACCGAGATGGCGCCGCGCGCATCGAGCATGTTGAAGCTGTG
Source organism: Janthinobacterium sp. FT14W (assembly GCF_009208755.1). NCBI lineage: Bacteria > Pseudomonadati > Pseudomonadota > Betaproteobacteria > Burkholderiales > Oxalobacteraceae > Janthinobacterium > Janthinobacterium sp. FT14W. The sequence continues at coordinate 59,224 of NZ_WFLL01000027.1, forward strand.
CGACGCCTTCATGATCTTCTCGTAGGCGGGCAAGGTCAGTTGCAGCTCGATCAGGCGCTTGGCTTCCGCTTCGTAGTTGCCGAACTGTTCGAACAGCAGGTCCGTATTCGCATGCTCGAAGTTGTAGGTCGATTGCTCCACTTCGTTCTGGTGGAAGACGTCGCCGTACGTCAGCTTCTTGGTGACGCCGTTTTCTTCCCACTCAGTCCACACCAGGTCATACACGTTTTCCACGCCTTGCAGATACATGGCCAGGCGTTCGATGCCGTAGGTGATTTCGCCCAGCACGGGCTTGCAATCGAGGCCGCCCACTTGCTGGAAGTAGGTGAACTGGGTCACTTCCATGCCGTTCAGCCAGACTTCCCAGCCCAGGCCCCAGGCGCCCAGGGTCGGGCTTTCCCAGTCGTCTTCGACGAAGCGCACGTCATTCTGCTTCAAGTCCAGGCCCAGCGCGGCCAGCGAACCCAGATACAGGTCGAGGATGTTTTCCGGCGCCGGCTTCAACACCACCTGGTACTGGTAGTAGTGCTGCATGCGGTTCGGGTTTTCGCCATAGCGGCCATCTTTCGGGCGGCGCGACGGCTGCACATACGCGGCGCGCCAGGGTTCCGGGCCGATCGCGCGCAGGAAGGTGCCGGTGTGGAAGGTGCCGGCGCCGACTTCCATGTCGTAAGGCTGGAGCAGGGCGCAACCTTGCTTGTCCCAATAGGTTTGCAAGGTCAGGATAATTTGTTGAAATGTGAGCATCGTATGAGTTCGCCGCGCGGACAGGCTGCGCTTTGTTAAGGTTTGCTTGAAGCCCGCACGCTGCCAACAAGCGCGTCCGGGCCGGGGTTTTGCTAATTTTAGCGGTTTTTACGGGCCCACTGTGACTCTTCGGGCAATATCGGCCGCTTATTGCTGTGCGGCGCCGCCACGGCGGGCGGCGCGCGACAGCAGGAAGGCCGTCAGCAGGGCCAGCGCGGCCAGGGCCAGCACCAGTTTGTTGCCGTAAAGAATGTATGGCGTCATGCCGCCCATGCCTTGCACCTTGGCTGCCAGGGTGGCTTGCTGTTCCGGCGGCAGCAGGCTTTGCACCACGCCCTTGCCGTCGATGACGGCCGTGGCGCCCGTATTCGTCGAGCGCAGCATGGGGCGGCCCGATTCCAGGCTGCGCATCTGCGAAATCTGCAGGTGCTGCGGGATGGCGATCGAGTCGCCAAACCAGGCCAGGTTCGAGATATTGAGCAGCACCGATGCCGACTGCTTGCCATTGCGGTGGGCGCTGGCCAGCTGGCCGGCGATTTCCTCGCCAAACAGGTCTTCGTAGCAGATATTCGGCAGCACCAGCTGGTCGCGCACCTGCAGCGGCGCCTGTACTTCGGCGCCACGGCCCATGTCGCCCAGCGGGATGGCCATCATGGCGACAAACCAGTGCAGGCCAGGCGGCACGAATTCGCCGAACGGCACCAGGTGGTGCTTGCGGTACTGGTAGTAAGGACCTGCCGCGTTGTTGGGCGTGATGCCCAGCGCCGCATTGTAGAAGCGCTGCTGCTCGTCGAGCACGGGCATGCCGAGCAGAATGGTGCTGCCCGTCTGCTGCGAATACGTCGTCAGGCTATCCAGATAGCCGGGCGGCAGCTGGTGCGGCAGCACGGTGACGGCCGTTTCCGGCGTGGCAATCAGGTCGGCCGGCGCGCCGGTGATGGCGCTCTGGTACATCTGCAGGGCACCGAGCACGAAGCCGGGATCGAATTTCTGCTGCTGCGGCACATTGCCCTGCAACAGGCGCACCGTGATCGGGCGTCCGACGGGATGCGTCCAGTTCACGTAGTGCAGGCCGATGCCGGCCCCGTACAGCGCGGCCAGGCCGGCCAGCGCCTTCCAGCGCGTGCGGTGCGTCAGCAGGAGCAGGGCGCCGGCCGACAGCGCCGCCAGCCAGCCCAGGCCATACGCGCCGACGATGGGGGCAAAGCCGCCCAGCGGGCTGGCATTGTGGGCGTAGCCCGTGGCCAGCCACGGGAAACCCGTAAACAGCCAGCCGCGCGTCCATTCGAACAGGGTCCAGGTCGCGGGCAGCACCAGCAAGGTCATGGCCGGCAGCGACAGTACCCAGCGCTGGCGCAGCCAGGCGGCCGCGCCCATGGCCAGGGCCGCGTAGATGGCCATCAACAGGGCCAGCAGGGCCACGGCGATGGCGGCGATCGGTGCGGCCATGTCGCCATAGCGGTGCATGGAGATGTACAGCCAGTGCGTGCCGGCCGCACACCAGCCGAAGCCGTAGGCCCAGCCGATCAGCGCGCCGCTTTTCACGCTGGACGCGCGCAGCACCTGGTAGAACAGCACGCCCAGGCTGAGGATCTGCAGGGGCCAGTAGCCGAAAGGGGCGAATGCCAGCACGGCGACGGCGCCGGCAATGGCGGCAGTCAGCATGCGCGCCCACGTGCTGCGGGGCGGTTTGGCGGGGGCGTTGGGGTCAGCGCGTCTGAAACGCATCTACAGCACGCGCATGTCAGAGTTCCAGTTCCGGCACATTGGGCAGGCGCTCGACGAGCAGCACGTGCACCTGGCGCGCATCGGCGCGCAGCACTTCGAAGCGCAGATTGCCCAGGTCGAAGATGTCGCCCTTGTGCGCCATGCGGCCCAGGTACTTGGAGACGAGGCCGCCGATGGTGTCGACGTCGTCGTCCGCCAGATGGCTGCCCACTTCTTCGTTGAACTGTTCGATCTCGGTCAGCGCCTTGACTCTCCAGCGGGGACCGAACTGGCCTTCCTTGAGCGACAGGATATTGTCCTCGGCTTCGTCGAAGTCGTATTCGTCCTCGATATCGCCGACGATCTGTTCCAGCACGTCTTCGATGGTGATCAGGCCGGCGACGCCGCTGTATTCATCGACGACGATGGCCATGTGATTGTGGTTGGCGCGGAAATCGCGCAGCAGCACATTCAGGCGTTTCGATTCGGGGATGAAGATGGCGGGGCGCAGCATGTCGCGGACGTCGAAAGTTTCTTCTGCGTAATAACGCAGCAAGTCTTTCGCCAGCAGGATGCCGATGACCTTGTCGCGCTCGCCTTCGATCGCGGGGAAGCGCGAGTGGGCGGTGGACAGGACTTCCGGCATCCATTCCTCGATCGGCTTGCTGATGTCGATGACATCCATCTGCGAGCGGGGAATCATGATGTCGCGCGCACAGAGATCCGATACCTGGAACACGCCTTCGATCATCGACAGGGCGTCGGCGTCGATCAGCTTGCGTTCATGCGCATCGTGTAGAACATCGAGCAATTCTGCACGGTTCTCTGGCTCGGGGGAAATGAGTGCGGTCAGGCGTTCAAACAGTGACCGGTGGGGCTTGACGTCAGTTCTGACGCCACTAGGGTGCTCGGGCATAGGAGGCGTGAGCCGTTGTTGCGAAGGGATATAGGATACACCAAAAGTGGGGTCACACCGGATTTCCCCGCTTTTGATGCAAATTTAATACGCTGAAGTGCCCCGTTGCCCGACGTTTCAGGCTTGCGGACCCAGCACGCGGGCGCGCAAATGGGCCACGTCCGCCTGCCAGTCGGCGAAATGCTCGCTGTCCTGCCACAGCTGGCGCAGTTCCGACGACTCCGCCACGATCCTGTCCAGCGCCAGGCGCGCTTTTTCCAGCAGCGGCGGCGTGACCTTCTTCTTGCAGGCGGCCACCCATTCGTCCACTTCCGCCGTGGCCGGATCGTCTGCGCCCGGCTTGCCCAGCAGGCGGGCGATCACTTCCAGCGCGGCCAGCGCCTCGGCGGCGAACGGCGCTTCGAGCTCCGCTTCCTGGCTGTCGATGACGTTGTCGAGCGTCGTCTCGACCAGTTCCAGGGTTTTGTATTCGTGCAAGTCTTGCGCCCAATCCATGGCGTAGTCGTTGCCGAAGGCGTCGGTGGCCCAGGTTCCCATCTGCTTACTCCTTGTACGGATCGGTGATGCCGAGCTTGGCCAGGATGTCCGTTTCCAGGCCTTCCATCTCGGTGGCTTCTTCGTCATCCATGTGGTCGTAGCCCTGCGCATGCAGCACGCCGTGCACGATCAGGTGGGCCGTATGCTCTTCCACGCTTTTCTTCTGTTCCGCCGCTTCCTTTTCCAGCACGTCCGTGCACAGGATGATGTCGGCGCGCGTCGGTTCGTCGTCGCCCAGTTCATCGCCTTCGTTGTAGGCAAAGGTCAGCACGTTGGTGGCGTAGTCCTTTTCGCGGTAGTCGCGGTTCAGGGTGCGGCCTTCCTCGGCATCGACGAAGCGGATGGTGAATTCGGCGGGCGCGAACAGGGCCGCCTTGACCCAGCGGCGCACTTTCGGGCGCGTGATCAGGGTTTCCAGGCGGGCGTCCGGATATTGCACGGACAGGGACAGTTTATTTTTTTCGGACATTTTTGGCGGCAGCTGGTTTGATCAGGGGGAGTAACTGGGCGGCGTCGGCATGGGCCGCCTGCGCCGTTTCATACGCATCGACGATGCGCGCGACAAGCGGATGGCGCACCACGTCGGTGCTGTTAAATTGCGTGAAGCCGATGCCGCGCACGTCTTTCAGGACTTGCACGGCGTCGATCAGGCCGCTTGTCTGGCTCTTGTGCAAGTCGACCTGCGTCACGTCGCCCGTCACCACGGCCTTGCTGCCGAAGCCGATGCGCGTCAAAAACATCTTCATCTGTTCGACGGTGGTGTTCTGCGCTTCATCGAGGATGACAAACGCGTGATTCAGGGTGCGCCCGCGCATGTAGGCCAGCGGGGCGATCTCGATCACCTGTTTTTCAAACAGTTTTTGCGTGCGGTCAAAGCCCAGCAAATCATACAGCGCATCGTACAGGGGACGCAGATACGGATCGACCTTTTGCGCCAGGTCGCCCGGCAGGAAGCCCAGGCGTTCGCCCGCTTCGACGGCGGGGCGCGTCAAGATGATGCGCTTGACGGCGTCGCGTTCGAGCGCGTCGACGGCGCAGGCGACGGCGAGATACGTCTTGCCCGTGCCGGCCGGGCCTACGCCGAAGCTGATGTCGTGTTCGAGGATGTCGCGCAGGTAGGCGATCTGGTGCGGCGTGCGTCCGCGCAGGTCGGAGCGCCGCGTTTTCAGCACGGGGCTGGCGATGTCGGGCTCGACGAAGGTGCTGATGGGCGCGTTGGCATGGTGTTCCGAGGCGGCGGACAGTCCCGCGCGCTGTTCCACCAGGGCCAGCTGCACTTCTTCCAGCGGCACGACCTTGTAGGCGATGGCGTAGAACTGCTCGAGGATTTCCACGGCCCGCTCGGCATTGCTGCCGCCGACGATGAATTTCTCGCCGCGGCGGAAGATCGTCACGTCGAGGGCGGCGGAAATCTGGCGCAGGTTTTCATCGAGCGGCCCGCACAGATGCGCCAGGCGCGTGTTGTCCAGCGGCTCGGGGATGAAGTAATGCGGCTGTATCGGGGCTTTGGTTTTCAACTGGCTCTTTTCAATGCGGGTGCGCTGGCGACGAGTTCGCCGCGCAGGGTGTAGGAATGGCTTTCGGTGATGCGCACGTCGACCAGCTGGCCGACCAGCTGCAGCGCGTCCGGGCCGGCGTCGAAATTGACCACGCGGTTGTTTTCCGTGCGGCCTTGCAGTTCGCTGTCGTCTGTGTCCTTCTTCGAGCGGCCTTCGACGAGGATGGTTTGCACGCTGCCCACCATGGCCAGGCTGTACTTGCGCGTGTTGGCGTCGATGGCCGCCTGCAGTTGCTGCAGCCGGGCCAGCTTGACCTCATGCGGCGTGTCGTCTTCCAGGCTGGCGGCCGGCGTGCCGGGGCGCTTGCTGAAGATGAAGCTGTAGCTGTTGTCGAAGCCCACGTCCGCGATCAGTTTCATCATGGCGTCGAAGTCGGCCTGGGTCTCGCCTGGAAAGCCCACGATGAAGTCCGAGGAAATGGCCATGTTCGGGCGCACGGCGCGGATGCGGCGGATGATGGACTTGTATTCGAGGCCCGTGTAGCCGCGCTTCATGGCGCCCAGCACCTTGTCGGAACCGTGCTGCGCCGGCAGATACAGATGGTCGACCAGCTGCGGGATCTTCGCGTAGGCGTCGATCAGGCGCTGCGTGAATTCCTTCGGGTGGCTGGTGACGAAGCGCAGGCGTTCGATGCCGGGGATATCGGCCACGTATTCGAGCAGCAGGGCGAAGTCGGCGGTCTCGCCGCCTTCCATCGCGCCCCGGTAGGCATTCACGTTCTGGCCCAGCAGGGTGATTTCCTTGACGCCCTGGGCGGCCAGGCCCGCCACTTCCGTCAGCACGTCTTCGAAGCGGCGCGACACTTCCTCGCCGCGCGTGTAGGGCACGACGCAGTAGCTGCAGTATTTGCTGCAGCCTTCCATGATGGAGACGAAGGCCGAGGCGCCCTCCACCTTGGCCGGCGGCAGGTGGTCGAACTTTTCGATTTCCGGGAAGCTGATGTCCACTTGCGAATCGCCGCTGGCGCGCCGCAGTTCGATCATCTGCGGCAGGCGGTGCAGGGTTTGCGGGCCGAACACCATGTCGACATACGGCGCGCGCTTGACGATGGCGTCGCCTTCCTGCGATGCCACGCAGCCGCCCACGCCGATCAGCAGGTGGGGCTTGGCCAGTTTCAGCTCGCGCAGGCGGCCCAGGTCGGAAAACACTTTTTCCTGCGCCTTTTCGCGCACGGAGCAGGTGTTGAGCAGGATGACATCGGCATCTTCCGGCGTGTCGGTGCGCACCAGGCCATCGGACGCGCCCAGCACGTCGGCCATCTTGTCCGAGTCGTACTCGTTCATCTGGCAGCCGAAGGTTTTAATGAATACTTTTTTCTGCATGGAGTCGGTGCTTATCGGTAAAGGTGGCGGCAAATAAGTGGGACAAATATATGTGGCGGCAAATAAGCTGGGCAAGGGGCTTGCGCCGTGCGCCGCTGGGGACGGAAGGCGGTGGATGACCGGCCGGGCGCCTCTGGCTGCCCGGTGGCAGGCCCGCTGCAAGTTCAGGCCGTAGTTTAGCGTAAATCGCGGGCACGGGCCATGCCGTACTGACCTTGCCGACAAGGTTGCAGCATGAACATGACGCCAGGCACGGCGATGCCGTAAAGCATTTATTGCCGTGTGACACCATTGATTTGTAACAAGTTGCTGCAAAGCCTTGTGTGCGCTCGCTGGCATCCTAATGTGTTGAAATAGCATCGTTGCCAAGCCTACCAGCAGCTTGATTGATATTTAACAATCAGGAAGTTTGCGCGAGGCGCAGATGCAGCCTGTTTGGACTAGTATATTGCCTTATATGCAATTCATTTCAGTGGATTGCACGTGCTTTTACTCACGCGGCAAGCTGCGCACGTTGGCTGGACGTGGCTGTGCGAGTCCTGTGCAGGCAGTGCGATAAGAGGGGAGGGCTGAATCCGATGGAAAGACGATTATTTAAACACTCTAAGCCAGCCTTAAGTTCGTATCGGCATTATTTTCTACATTCACTAGACGAGGAAAAATCATGGCACATCATGCATTAGCATCGCAAGAGAGTTACAACCCGAATCACCTGCTGGATATTCTGCTGAGCAAGATGCAGCTGAAAAACGATGCAGCCCTGTCGCGCCTGCTCGAAGTGGCGCCACCCGTCATCAGCAAGATCCGCCACCATCGTTTGCCGGTGGGCGCCTCGCTGCTGATCCGCATGCACGAAGTGACGGGCATGAGCATCCGCGACCTGCGCGATTTGATGGGCGACCGCCGCACCAAGTATCGTCTGTCCGACGCCCAGGGCCGTCCAAAAGCGGAAGACCGCGGCGATGCGCAAGAATCGAATTACGCGCACTGATGCGGCCGTCGCGCGCTGACTGTGCCGCTTGCGTAGCTGCTGGCGGCAACAGGCTGGCGTGGACGGGGCGGCATGGACCTATCGCAGTACCCATAACGGCTTTCGCCTCGCGGCGAGAGCCGTTTGCGTTGATGGCTTTGACTGACGAGTCCGCTTAACGGCATCAGCCCAGCAAGGCCGTGGTGATTTCGTCGTAGCGCAGCTCCGTTTCGCGGAACAGCTGCAGATACGTTTCTTCGCCCAGGCCCAGGGCATCCCAGGCCACGGGCGAGACGCGCGGCACCATGTCGTCGCCTGCCTGCGCCAGGTCGAGCGCGCAGACGACGGCATTGGCCACGTGGATCAGCGCGGCCAGGAAGCCGGCCCCCGGCGTGTCCGGCTGCAGGTAGTTGGCCAGCGCCAGGCGCATGGTGTCGGAAAAATTCCAATGGTCGGCCAGTGCCGTGCCTGCCTGCACGTGGTCCACGCCCAGCACGGCCTGCTCCGCTTCGAGCAGGCTGCAATCGTGCGCCGCCTGGTGCGCGATGACTTGCGCGTAGTGCGCGGGAAAGCTGCTGACCAGCACCAGGCGGCCGATGTTATGCAGCAAGCCGGCCGTGAACGCGTAGTCCTGGTTGAAGCGGATCTGCCGCGCCAGCACCTTGGCGCAGGCGGCCGTCGCCACCGAATGGCGCCAGAACGCCTTGTCGTCGAAGCCGGGGCAGCGTCCTTCCGGGAAGCAACCCGTGATGGCGGCCGACGTGATCAGGCTGCGCGTGGTCTGGAAGCCCAGGTAGGTGATCGCCTGCTGGATGGTGGTGGCCTTCACTTGCAAGCCATATTGCGACGAGTTGGCCAGGCGCAGGGTTTTCGCCGTCAGGGCCTGGTCGTACGACACTTTCTTGGCCAGCACGGAAATATCGACGTCCTCCTGGTCGATGCTGTTGAGCAGTTCCATGACGACGGCGGGCAGCGAAGGCAGGTCGTCGAGGTGGGCGACGATGTCGTCGAGCGTCAGCTGGGTGCTCATGCCGCGCCTCCCGCGCCCAGGCGGTATTGCGTGACATAGCTGCGCAGCAAGGTGGTGGCCGCGTCTTCGGGATCGTCCGGATCATGCTTGCGGAACAGGTGGGCCAGCCGCGCGCTGTGCGCCGCTTGCTGCGCGGCGACTTCTTCCGGCGAGGGGGGCGGCGCCTGGATCGGCAGCATGTCGATGCCGTGGCGCGGCATCAAGGCCAGCATGTTTTCCGTCAATACTGCGCCTTGCGGCAACAGCACTTGTCCATGTGCATCGAGCAAGACATCCGACAAGATCATGCCGGGACGAACTTGTTCCAGGGGTAGATGTTGATGCATGACCGCCATGACGACTCCTTAGATGATTGCGGGATATTACCATTGCCATGACGCAATGTCTCAACCTGTATCAAGGCCCGAATGGAAACGTGGCTGCTGTAAATCTTGCCAATAAGCATGTCATACCGTACATTTGCTTCAGGCTGTTGTATTGCTGACGTATCTGCGCCCGCGCCGCGGGCCGGCGGCCGGCCCGGCCCGGGGAGTGTTGATCGATGGTGAGTATCCAAGTCCGGCTGACCTTGCTTTTTGTCGTGATCGTCACCTTGGTGCTGGGCATTTCTGGCAGCTATACCCAATATACCTTGAGCAAGGAACTCGAATCGGGCAGCGCGCGCCTGCGCAGCGGCGTGCTCACGCGTTTGCAGACCAGCTTGCCTTCCGCCCTGTGGGACCTCGACAAATCCAAGGTCGACAGCATCGTCGCGGCCGAAATGCTGCCGCCGGAACTGGTCGGCATCCGCGTCTACGACGCCTCCGTGGGCCTGTTCGCGGGCGAAGTGCGCGACGCGGCCGGCACCCTGGTGCCGCTGACGGCCGACGTGGCCATGGGCGGCACGCCCGTCGAGGCGCCATTGGTGTTCCGCGACGCCGTGGCAGCGGCCACGGGCGGCAAGCCGGTGATCGTCGGCAAGGTCATCGTCAATTTCAGCCGCGCGCAGATCGATGCGGCCCTGCGCAGCGAAGTGCGGCGCAAGGTGCTGGAAGTGTTGCTGCTGGACATCATTCTGGTGGGCGCCCTGGCGCTGAGCCTGCGCATCGTCTTCGAACCCTTGAAACAGCTGCGCGACGGCTTGTTCGACCTGGCCACGCGCGGCAGCGATGACGTCGAAGAGCTGCCGGAAAACCGGCGCGACGAACTGGGCGACGTGATCCGCGGCTTCAATGCCGTGCAGCGCAAGCTCAAGTCCATCATCGAGGGCAGCCGCGAGGCGGAAGACATGGCGCGCCGCTCGCAGCAGGAGACGGCGCAGGCCATGGATGAGCTGCGCCGCGCGCAGGAATCGCTGCTGCAGTCGGAACGCCTGGCTTCGCTAGGCAGCCTGGTGGCCGGCGTGGCGCATGAAATCAACACCCCGGTCGGCATCGCGCTGACCAGCGCCTCGGTGCTGAAGGAAGCCACCGATCACATCAGCGCAGCCGTGGCCGGCGGCGGCGTGAAGAAGACCGATATCGTGCGCTACCTGGAAACGGCCGGCGAGAGCGCGCGGCTGATCATGAACAATGCCTACCGCGCCGCGCACCTGATCCACAGCTTCAAGCAGATCGCCGTCGACCAGGTCAGCGAGGCGCGCCGCCTGTTCGAATTGCGCGACTATATCGGCGAAGTCATCTCGAGCCTGCAGCCGACCCTGAAAAAGACGCGTATCAGCATCGATATCGATTGCCCGCCTGACATCATGTTCGACAGCTATCCGGGCGCGCTGGCGCAGGTGCTGACCAACCTGGTCTTGAACTGTGTCGAGCACGCCTTCGATGCGGACACGGCCGGCAACATCCATATCGGCGTGCAGCGCGACGGCGAGTGGATCGCCATGCAGGTACGCGACAATGGCCGCGGCATCGCGCCCGACATGCTCGACCGCGTGTTCGATCCTTTTGTCACCACGCGGCGCGGACAGGGCGGTACCGGCCTGGGCTTGAATATCGTGTTTAACTTGATTGCCAAGCAGTTTGGCGGCACCATCACGGTCAGCAGTACGCTGGGGCAGGGCGCGACGTTCCTGTTGCGCCTGCCCAAGGTGACGCCGTTGCCCGAAAGCAACAGCAGCCAGGCATAGGCAAGGAGACAACTGATGGCACAGCTAGAAAACAGTCAGCAAGTGGCGCTTTTGCGCGGGATCAATGTCGGCCGCGCCAAGCGCGTGGCCATGGCCGACCTGCGCAAGCTGCTGGGCGACCTGGGTTTTGCGGATGTCCGCACGGTACTCAACAGCGGCAACGTCGTGTATGACGGGGGCGCGGTGGCGCCGGCCGACGCCGCGGCCCGCATCGAGGAAGCGCTGGTGCTGAAACTGGGCGTGGCGGCCAGGGTGACGGTGCTGTCGGCCGGCCAGTTTGCCGAACTGATCGAACAAAACAGCCTGGCGCCCGTGGCCGATGCGGCCCGCTTGCTGGCGCTGGTGCTGAACAATCCCGCCGATGTCCAGCGCCTGGCGCCGCTCTTGCGGCAGCCGTGGCAGCCGGAAGCGCTGGCCCTGGGCCAATGGGCCGCGTATGCCTGGTGTCCCGACGGCGTGCTGGCCAGCAAGGTGGTGGCGGCGCTGGGCGTGCTGCTGGGCGATGGCGTCACGTCGCGCAACTGGGCCACCATGCAAAAATTACACGCGCTGCTGAACGGGCCGGATGAGGCCGCCACCCCCTCACTCACGCGGGAGCACTGATGCCTACCATTAGCGGCGTATTCGACGTCAAGATCAGCCCGGAAACCTTGTCGGACACGGCCGCGCAGTCGGGGCTGGGACGCTTGTCGCTCGACAAGCGCTACCATGGCGCCCTCGACGCCCGCGCGCAGGGCGAGATGCTCAGCGCGCGCGCCGCCGTGTCCGGTTCGGCAGGCTATGTGGCGCTGGAACGGGTGGAAGGCACCCTGGACGGGCGCCACGGCAGTTTTTATTTGCAGCACAGCGGCAGCATGACGCGTGGCGCGCCCGCCTTGTCGGTGACGGTGGTGCCCGATACGGGTACGGAGCAGTTGCAGGGGCTGTCCGGCAGCCTGGCCATCCGTATCGAAGAGGGCAAGCATTATTATGATTTCACGTATGACCTGACTGAGGCGCCATGAACTGGGATATCGTCAAGGGCGTGCTGATCCTGCTGGTCGCCGTCAGCGTCCTGGGCACGGCCTTCGTGCTCATTTCCGCCTCGGGGACGGACAAGGCGGCCTGCATTGCGCGCGCCTTGAAATCAGGCATTCCTGTGGGGAATATCGAAAGAGTCTGCCGCTTGCTGGACAAGTGAGCCAGGTGACGAGGCCAAAAAAATTCCGCGCAAGGCGGAATTTTTTTTAAGGCAGCGGCGTCGCTGCCGGAATAGGGTCAGCTATCGAATTTTTCCTGTTTTTCGCCGTGCATGCCAAAGGCCAGCAGGCCCAGTCCTACCAGTAACATCGAGACCATGCTCGCTTCGGGCACGGGCGGCGGCACGTTCGTTTGCTGCGCGGCCGTGGCCGTGGCGGCTGCGGACGGTGGCAGCATGCCCTGGCGTGCACCGGCGCTGCGCCAGCGCGGGGGCGCATTGAAGGTCGAGCCCTGCGTCAGCAGGCGCGCATACGGCAAGTCCGGTGCATCCCAGGCGGGATTGTCCGTCGTGTTATACAAACCGAGACTTTCGTCGCTCATGACAGGCACGCGTGCGGCGTGCGGGGGACTATCGCCGGCCGCCACATTGCCGGCACACATGGACAACACGAGCATGGCCACGCCTGGCGACTGAAGTATCTTCATCGTTGACTCCCTGGTTCACCGTGCTGCGCGGCCGAAAACCGGCCTGTGCATGGACGGACAATGCGCCTGTACGGGGGCGTATCATGGTTTTTCTGATGAGGCTTTATTAGAGCACAAGCCATGGCAATTTTGCTACGTATATTTGCTTTAAATTACGAATATTTATCATTTTGATAGCGCGGAAGCTATCGCTGCCGCGCACTTTGCATGAGCACGCTATCGCTGCAAAACACTGTTGTTTTTTTGTGCGAATCGCCAGCAGGAAAACAGTATATTGATTAGTATATTGTTTAACGCACGATGATCAACATGACCGCCTGTGGGAGGGCAAGATGGAGACAGTTGCAACACAACACGCCGAGTACAACCTCGACGCCATGCGTGGCTCGGCCTACAAGGCCAGCTCGCTGCTCAAGGCCATGGGCAATGCCGACCGTTTGATGCTGCTGTGCCAGCTATCGCAGGGCGAGCATTGCGTCAGCGACCTTGAACAAAAAGTGGGCATCGGCCAGCCGACCCTGTCGCAGCAGTTGGGCGTGCTGCGCGAAGAGATGCTGGTGGCCACGCGGCGCGATGGCAAGCAGATCTATTACCGGGTCGCCAGCGCGCCCGTGCTGGCCGTGCTGCAAGTGCTGTACGCGCAATTTTGCGCGCCGCGCCCCCCGTTCAACGACGAAGCGGACTGAGCCCAGTCATGTGCATCGCCTGGCAACACTTCACGCCGTGGGCTTCGCTGGCCGGCGGCATGCTGATCGGCCTGGCAGCCGCCTTGCTGATACTGTTCAATGGCCGCATTGCCGGCATCAGCGGCATCCTCGGCGGCCTGCTGCGCCCGCGCCAGGGCGACCTGGGCTGGCGCATCGCGTTTCTTGCGGGCCTGATAGTCACGCCGCTGCTGTACCCCTTGTGGCAAGCCTTGCCGTCCGTGCAGATCGACGCGGGCACGCCCGCCCTGATCGCGGCGGGCCTGCTGGTGGGCGTGGGCGTGCGCTACGGCGCCGGCTGCACCAGCGGCCACGGCGTGTGCGGCCTGTCGCGCCTGTCCCCCCGTTCGCTGGCGGCCACCATCGCCTTCATGGCGGCCGGTTTCCTCACCGTCTATCTGTTGCGCCATCTGTGAGCAAGCTTATGAGCAGGCTCGTCCTTTCCCTGTTGAGCGGCCTCGTCTTTGGCCTGGGCCTGATCGTCTCCGGCATGGGCAACCCGGCCAAGGTGCTGGGTTTCCTCGACCTGGCCGGCGCCTGGGACCCGTCCTTGGCGCTGGTGATGGGCGGCGCCATCGGCGTGGCCATGCCCGCCTTCTGGCTGGCGCGCCGGCGCAGCACGGCCTTGCTGGGCGAGCCCATGCAACTGCCAGTGTCGCGGCGCATCGACGGGCGCCTGCTGCTGGGCAGCGTGGCTTTTGGCGCGGGCTGGGGCATCGCCGGTTTCTGTCCCGGCCCCGCCCTCGTGTCCCTGCTGGCGGGCCAGCCGAAGGCCTGGATTTTCGTGGCCGCCATGCTGGCCGGCATGGCGCTCTTTGAAGTCCTGGAGCGCCGCAAGGCAGCGGCGCCGGCCTGAGGCGGTACAATCTCGCGCATCGCCACTCTGGATACCCGTTGACATGAAGACCGTGATTTTCCGGGCCGGCGCGCGCGCCGCCCTGCTGTGCAGCGTGCTGGCGCTGGCCGCCTGCGGCAGCTTGCTGAAGAAGGAGGCACCGCCCGCTCCCGCGCCCGTGGCCGACACCTTGCCCAATCCGCAAGTGCTGCTGCTCGGTGAAGTGCATGACAATGCGCAAGGCCACCGCCTGCGCGTGGCGGAGTTGCAGCGCCGCCTGGCCGCCGGCTGGCGTCCCGTGATCGTGATGGAGCAGTTCGACCGCGACAACCAGGCCTTGCTGACGCGCGCCGCGCGCGATTGCGCCGACCCCGACTGCATCATCCGCGTGATGGAACAGCCGCGCTGGGACTGGAGCTTGTACCGGCCCGTGCTGGACCTGGTGATCAGCTACCAGCTGACCCTGGTTGCCGGCAATCTGTCGCCTGCCGATGCGTCGCGCATCGCGCGCGACGGCATCCAGTGGTCCATGCCGCCCGCCATGGCGGCCACCTACCTGGCCGCACCCGTGCCGGCCGATATTGTGGAAGCACAACAGAAGGAAGTGCAGGCGGCCCGCTGCAATATGCTGCCCGACATGATGCTGAGCGGCGTCGTCAACGCCCAGGTGGCGCGCGACATCTGGATGGCCAAGCTGATCCGCGACCAGGCGCCGCGCGATGTGGTGCTGATCGCCGGCAACGACCACGTGCGCAAGGATATCGGCGTGCCCCGCTGGCTGAAGCTGGCCGATCCGCAATTGAACGTGCGCAGCATCGGCTACCTGGAGCAGGGCGGCAGCGGCTACCAAGGCACGTTTGACCTGACGCAGACGATGCCCGCGCAGCCGCGCCCGGACCCGTGCGCCAAATTCAAGAAATAAGGTTCAGGAAATAATTCCTACTGCTGCACGCGCACCAGCGCGCTGACCTGGCTGGCCGTCGCCAGCAGCTTCGGCAAGCTGTGTTCCAGCAAGTGCGCCACGGACGGCCCCGCCGTCTGGCCGCTGACGTTGATCGCCGCCACCACCTTGCCGGCCCGGTCGAACACGGGCGCGGCCAGGGCGATCAAGCCCTGTTCCAGCTCTTCCTGCACCAGGCACCAGCCCTGGCGCCGCACTTGCGCAATCTCTTCCAGCAAGACGTCGATATCGACCTTGGTTGCCGGCGTGATCTTCAGCAGCGCCATCTTCGACAATCGTTCGCGCAGCACGTCCGGCGCCAGGCCCGACAGCAACACCCGTCCCATCGAGGTGCAGTAGGCCGGCAGCCGGCTGCCGATGCCCAGATTGATCGACATGGTGCGGTGCGCGGACAGGCGCACGACATACACGATGTCGTCGCCGTCGAGCACGGTAGCCGAGCACGACTGGCGCAAGGTGTGCATCAGTTCTTCCAGCAGCGGCTGCGCCTGGGTCCACACGGGCAACGATGACAGATACGCATAGCCGAGGTCGAGCACCTTGGGCGTCAGGCGGAACAGCCGTCCGTCCGCTTCCACATAACCGAGATGCAGCAGGGTATGCAGGATGCGCCGTGCCCCCGCGCGCGTCAGCTGCGCCCGTTCCGCCACTTCGCTCAGGGTCTGTTGCGGCGCTTCCGCGCCAAAGCTGCGCAAGACGGCCAGCCCCCGCGCGAACGATTGCACATAGCTGTCGCCGGGACGGGGCGCGCCGTCGGCATCGAGGGTTTCTGCGGCGGAAAGTGGCGTGCTGCTGCGTGCGGTCATGGCGATTCCAATTGGTCAAGGTGGCAATTATAGCCATGGCGCCAGCGAAAACGGCAAATTGACAAGCGCCCCGATCAGGCATATTCTCACGAATAAGTTCTAAATACGAATATTTGTTCGTTGTACGAACAAATGAGTTGTGAGTTTGATAGGGAGGAGACAGGCAATGATCGACAAACTGCGTACCAGCGTCCTTGAGGCGCTGGCCGATATCCACGATGGCGCCACCGTCATGATTGGCGGCTTCGGCGGCGCGGGCCAGCCGGCCGAACTGATCGACGGCTTGATCGCCCAGGGCGCGCGCGACCTCGTCATCGTCAACAACAATGCGGGCAATGGCGACACGGGCCTGGCTGCCCTGCTGAAAAACGGGCAGGTGCGCAAGATCATCTGCTCGTTTCCCCGCCAGGCCGATTCCCACGTGTTCGACGCCTTGTACCGCGCGGGCAAGCTGGAGCTTGAATTGGTACCGCAGGGAAATCTGGCCGAGCGCATCCGCGCCGCCGGCGCCGGCATCGGCGGCTTTTTCACGCCCACGGGCTATGGCACGGACCTGGCCAAGGGCAAGGAAACGCGCGAGATCGACGGCCGCATGTATGTGTTCGAGTCGCCCATCCACGCCGATTTCGCGCTGATCAAGGCGGAGCAGGGCGACCGCTGGGGCAACCTGACTTACCGCAAGACGGCGCGCAACTTCGGCCCCATCATGGCCATGGCCGCCAAGGTCAGCATTGCTTCCGTGCATGAAGTTGCCGAGCTGGGCAGCATCGATCCCGAACACGTCGTCACGCCGGGCCTGTTCGTGCAGCGCATCGTGCAAGTGCCGCGCACGGCCACCGGCCCCGCCGGCTTCAAAGCTGCCTGAGGAGTATTGACATGAATAAATGGAATCGAGACCAGATGGCGGCCCGTGTGGCGGCCGACATCCATGAAGGCGCCGTCGTCAACCTGGGCATCGGCTTGCCGACCCTGGTGGCAAATCATTTGCCGGCCGGCGCCGACATCATCCTGCACAGCGAAAACGGCGTGATCGGCATGGGCCCCGCGCCCGCGCCGGGCGAGGAAGACTACGACCTGATCAACGCGGGCAAGCAGCCCGTCACCCTGCTGGCGGGCGGCAGCTATTTCCACCATGCGGACAGCTTTGCCATGATGCGCGGCGGCCACCTGGACATCTGCGTGCTGGGCGCCTTCCAGGTGTCCGCCACGGGCGACCTGGCCAACTGGCACACGGGCGCGCCCGACGCCATCCCCGCCGTGGGCGGGGCCATGGACCTGGCCATCGGCGCAAAGAAAACCTGGGTCATGATGGAATTGCTGACCAAGGGCGGCGAGAGCAAGCTGGTGCAGGCCTGCACGTATCCGCTGACGGGCATAGCCTGCGTCAGCCGCATCTACAGCGACCTGGCCGTGCTCGACCTGTCGCCGGCCGGCGCCGCCGTCGTCGAGCTGGTCGATGGCTTGAGTTTCGAGCAGCTGCAAGCGTTGACGGCCGTGCCGCTGACGGACGCCCGCTGATTCACCGCCCCTATTCAATACACTTTCTTGGAGGAAAGAACATGACCCACGCTTACATTTGCGACGCGCAGCGCACGCCGTTCGGCCGTTATGGCGGCAGCCTGTCCGGCGTGCGCGCCGACGACCTGGGCGCCGTGCCCATCCGTGCCTTGATGGCGCGCAATCCCAACGTGGACTGGGCCGCCGTCACGGACGTGCTGTACGGCTGCGCCAACCAGGCGGGCGAGGACAACCGCAACGTGGCGCGCATGGCGGCCCTGCTGGCCGGCTTGCCCGACAGCGTGCCGGGCGCCACCCTGAACCGCCTGTGCGGCTCGGGCCTGGACGCCATCGGCAGCGCGGCCCGCTTCATCAAGAGCGGCGAGGCGGGCTTGCTGGTCGCCGGCGGCGTGGAAAGCATGAGCCGCGCCCCGTTCGTCATGGGCAAGGCGGACAGCGCCTTTTCGCGTGGCATGAAAATGCAAGACACGACCATCGGCTGGCGCTTCGTCAACCCGCTGATGAAGGCACAGTACGGCGTCGATTCGATGCCGGAAACGGCGGAAAACGTGGCTGTCGAGTTTGGCATCAGCCGTCTTGATCAGGATGCGTTCGCCCTGGCCAGCCAGGTCAAGGCGCTGGCGGCGCAGCAGGCGGGTGTGTTCGACAGTGAAATCTGCCCCGTCAGCATCGCGCAAAAGAAAGGCGATCCCGTCATCGTTGCCCGCGACGAGCATCCGCGCGCCACCACCCTGGACACCCTGGCGAAACTCAAGCCCGTCGTGCGCGCGGATGGCACGATTACGGCCGGCAACGCGTCCGGCGTCAACGATGGCGCGGCGGCCCTGCTGCTGGCCGACGAAGCCAACGCGGCCCGTTTCGGCCTGACGCCGCGCGCCCGGGTCGTGGCCATGGCGACGGCTGGCGTGGCGCCCCGCATCATGGGTATCGGCCCCGCGCCCGCCACCCTGAAAGTGCTGGCCATGACGGGCTTGAGCCTGGCCGATTTCGACGTCATCGAACTGAACGAAGCCTTCGCCGCCCAGGGCCTGGCCGTGCTGCGCCAGCTGGGTTTGCGCGACGACGATGCCCGCGTGAACCCGAACGGCGGCGCCATTGCCCTGGGCCATCCGCTGGGCGCCTCGGGTGCGCGCCTGGCCATGGCGGCCGTCAACCAGCTGCACCGCACGGGCGGGCGCTATGCGCTCTGCACCATGTGCATCGGCGTGGGCCAGGGCATCGCACTGGTGCTCGAGCGCGTCTGATCCTGCGCGCCCGCAGGCGAAAAAAGTTGCCGGCGATACGTATTAACCCGTATGCCGGACGGCTTTTTGACCTTGATCAAGGGCGTATGATGCAAAACTGGCCCGGGCAACCTGGCTGGCGTTGGCTTTTTCACACGAACAAGAAGATTGATATGACATCCCACGATACTCCGCATGACGTTGCGCAGCTGACATCCCAGCAGCGCATCAAGGCCATCATTGGCGCTTCCTCCGGTAACCTGGTCGAATGGTTCGACTTCTACATTTACTCTTTCTGTGCGCTGTATTTCTCGCACGCCTTCTTCCCTTCCGGTAATCCCACCACGCAGCTGCTGCAGACGGCCGGCATCTTTGCCGCCGGCTTCCTCATGCGTCCCGTGGGCGGCTGGCTGTTCGGCCGCATCGCGGACAAATACGGCCGGCGCCAGTCGATGATGATTTCCGTGCTGATGATGTGCGGCGGCTCGCTGATGATCGCCGTCATGCCCACCTATGACACCATCGGCGCCTTCGCGCCGTTCCTGCTGCTGGTGGCGCGCCTGTTCCAGGGCCTGTCCGTGGGCGGCGAATACGGCACCAGCGCCACCTACATGAGCGAAGTGTCGGAGTCGGGCAAGCGCGGCTTCTTTGCCTCGTTCCAGTACGTGACCCTGATCGGCGGCCAGTTGCTGGCCTTGCTGGTGCTGGTGGTCTTGCAGCAATTGCTGACACTGGAAGAATTGCGTGCCTGGGGCTGGCGCATCCCCTTCGTCTTTGGCGCGCTGGCGGCCCTCGTGTCGCTGAACCTGCGTAAATCGCTGACGGAAACGACCACGGCCAGCGAGCGCAAGGACAAGGACGCGGGCAGCCTGCGCGGCTTGCTCAAGCACAAGCGCGCCTTCATCACGGTGCTGGGCTTTACGGCAGGCGGCTCGCTCGTGTTCTACACGTTTACCACCTACATGCAGAAATACCTGGTCAACACGGCCGGCATGGATACCAAGACGGCCAGCGCCGTCATGACCTGCGCCTTGCTCGTCTACATGATCTTGCAACCCGTGTTCGGCGCCCTGTCCGACCGCATCGGCCGCCGTACCTCGATGCTGTTCTTCGGCGGCCTGGCCACGCTGTGCGTGCTGCCGATCATGCATGCCTTGAAGGATATTTCCAGCCCGTACGCGGCGTTTGGCCTGATCATCATCGCGCTGGCCATCATCAGCTTCTACACGTCGATCAGCGGCTTGATCAAGGCGGAAATGTTCCCCGTCGAAGTGCGCGCGCTGGGCGTGGGCCTGTCGTATGCGGTGGCCAACGCCATGTTCGGCGGTTCGGCCGAATACGTGGCGCTGCAGTTCAAGGCCTGGCACGTGGAAGAGTATTTCTATTGGTACGTGACCATCATGTGCCTGATTTCCTTCATCGTCGCCATCCGCATGCCGGACCCGGGCCGCTCGGGACTGCTGAAGTAAGCTTGCCGTAGAATAGGGGGGACACTGCGGTGTCCCTTTTTCATCGCCGCCTTTTTATTGTGCCGATCAGGAGTTTTCATGCCGTATGTTATTCCCGCAGCCATCCAGCCCAGCGTGCCCGTCAGCGGCAGCGCCGACAGCTTTCCCGTCCACCGCATCTATTGCGTGGGCCGCAACTATGTCGACCATGCCCAGGAAATGGGCCACACGGGCCGCGAGGCGCCGTTTTTCTTCATGAAGCCAGCCGATGCCGTGCTGCCCGTGGCGGCGGGCACGACGGGCGAGTTGCCGTACCCGGCACAGACGCAGGATTTCCAGCACGAGATGGAACTGGTGGTGGCCATCGGCAAGGGCGGCAGCGATATCGGCGTGGCCGATGCGCTGGATCACGTGTGGGGGTATGCGGTCGGCCTGGACATGACGCGCCGCGACGTGCAGGGCGCCGCGAAAAAGCTGGGCCGTCCATGGGAGACGGGCAAGGCGTTCGAGCACTCGGCGCCCATCGGCCCCATCACGCCGGCCGCGCAGGCGGGCGGCGTCGGGCAGGCCGCCATCACCCTGCACGTGAATGGCGCGCTGCGCCAAAGCAGCAGCATCGATATGCTGATCTGGAACGTGGCCGAAACCATCGCCGACCTGTCGACCTACTTTACCCTGCAGCCGGGCGACCTGATCTACACGGGCACGCCGGCCGGCGTGGCGGCCGTGCAGCGCGGCGACGAACTGGTGGGCGCCATCGACGGCCTGGGCGAACTGCGCGTCAAGATCGTGTAAGCGCGCGCTGGCGCACGGCACGGCAAGCCCGCCTGGCGCACAATCGCCGTGCGGGCTTTTACGTTGCATCAAGGAGATATCCATGCTGAGCGAGACTTATACTGTAGCGCAACCCACGCGTGCCGAGATCGACGCCCTGGCGGGGCCGGCCCTGCTGGAATTCGGCACGGGCTGGTGCGGCCACTGCCGCGCCACCCAGGCGCCGCTGGCTGCCGCGCTGGCGCGGCACTCCGGCGTGCCGCATCTGCGCGTGGAAGACGGCCCCGGCCGTGCCCTGGGGCGCTCGTTCCGCGTGAAGCTGTGGCCGACCCTGATTTTTTTGAAAGACGGCCAGGAGGTGGCGCGCCTCGTGCGCCCGCTCGACAGCGCCGAGATTGCGCGGACTTTTGCATTGATTGATGCATAGGTCGGCGTAGGTCGGCTTGGCGCAGCGTAAGCCGACACTAGCGCCTGGCATGCGCTATCACAACTTCTTGCCGCACCGCACCACTGCGCGTATCATAAGCCGCTTACAGCAAGATCAACCGCATCCTTGACCGGATGCAGGCGCGATCATCGCCGGCCCGCTCCACCCGGAGGGGCCGCAGGCAAGGATTCACCACAAATGACCGACGCCGCGATGCCGACGCGCGGGTCTGGTACGGAATGCCTGGCGATACGCCGGGCCTGATGCACGTCGCCCATCCCCTG
This sequence comes from Janthinobacterium sp. FT14W, assembly GCF_009208755.1. Lineage (NCBI taxonomy): Bacteria > Pseudomonadati > Pseudomonadota > Betaproteobacteria > Burkholderiales > Oxalobacteraceae > Janthinobacterium > Janthinobacterium sp. FT14W. Next base: position 80,764 of record NZ_WFLL01000027.1, read on the forward strand.
ACGCCTTTCCTGCCGTGCCCCGGGTAACCGGATGGCGCACGACCGTTGTTTCTCTATATCAGCACTGATCACGGTGCGTTAGCGCGTGTTGCCGGCAGTTCGTTACGGCAACTAAAACCGTTGTTTTTGTTTGCAAATTTAATAGCAAATGCGCAGCAAATGCATACGCGCAAGGCTATGATATGCGAACGACGCGCGAAGTAATCGTCGGGAAATGATTGTAAATTTATGACGAACAGAAGCGGATGTGATGCAAGGCGGCTGTCGCGACGCAGTGCGAGCACTGCGAGCGGCTGCCAACGCAGCAGCGCGCCGTTTGTGGAAGTCAGAAATAACAATAATTTACTGGCGCTTACTTTATACAACGTGCTGTGCTGCTGCCTGAAAAAACATCCAGAGAATGGCCTTTAGACACCCTCCCCAAGGAGCGCAGTAAATGAGCACCCCCCCCAAGAAAAATTCCCCCGGCACGGTGCTGTTCGCCAGCCTGATCGGCACCACCATCGAGTTCTTTGACTTTTATATCTACGCCACGGCCGCCGTGCTGGTGTTCCCGAAACTGTTCTTCCCTGCCGGCGACCCGTCGGCCGCCGTGCTGCAGTCGCTGGCCACGTTTGCCATCGCCTTCTTCGCCCGTCCCATCGGCTCGGCCGTATTCGGCCACTTCGGCGACCGCATCGGCCGCAAGGCCACGCTCGTGGCGGCGCTGCTGACCATGGGGATCTCCACCGTCATCATCGGCCTGCTGCCCACGTATGCGGCCATTGGCACCCTGGCGCCATTGCTGCTGGCGCTGTGCCGTTTCGGCCAGGGCCTGGGCCTGGGCGGCGAGTGGGGCGGCGCGGTGCTGCTGGCCACGGAAAATGCGCCACCAGGCAAGCGCGCCTGGTACGGCATGTTCCCGCAGCTGGGCGCGCCGATCGGCTTCTTCCTGTCGGGCGGCATCTTCCTGCTGCTCAGCGAAACCATGACCGATGAGCAATTCTTCAGCTATGGCTGGCGCATCCCGTTCCTGGCCAGTGCGCTGCTGGTCATCGTCGGCCTGTACGTGCGCCTGAAGATCACGGAAACGCCGGACTTCCAGAAAGTCATCGACAAGAACGAGGTCGTCAAACTGCCGGTGGCCACCGTGTTCCGCCAGCATGGCCGCATGCTGTTCCTGGGCACCATCATCGCCCTGGCCACCTTCGTGCTGTTTTACCTGATGACGGTGTTCGCGCTGAGCTGGGGCACGACCAAGCTGGGCTTCACGCGCAAGGAATTCCTCATCGTGCAGCTGTTCGCCGTGCTGTTCTTTGCCCTGACGATTCCATTCTCGGCCGTGCTGGCCGACCGCCGCGGCCGCCGCACCACCATGATCTGGGTCTCCGTCGCCATCGCCATCTTCGGCCTGGTGCTGGCGCCCATGTTCGGCTCGGGCGTGACGTGGGAAGTGACCATCTTCATGGCCGTCGGCCTGGGCCTGATGGGCATGACCTACGGCCCGCTGGGCACCATGCTGTCCGAACTGTTCCCGCCCGAAGTGCGCTACACGGGCGCGTCGCTGACGTTCAACCTGGCCGGCATCCTGGGCGCCTCGCTGGCGCCGTACATCGCCACCTGGCTGGCCACGAATTATGGCTTGCAGTACGTGGGCTATTACCTGTCGCTGGCGGCCGTGCTGACCCTGGGCGCCCTGCTGATGGTGGGCATGCCGAAGGCAGGCAAGGAAGCCTGGCAGTAACACCTCATTGAGCCTGCGGCTCCCGAAAGCCGCCAGCCCAGCTGGCGGCTTTTTTTTTTGACTAGCGTAGCGCCACGTGGCCGTAGCAGGCCTGCAGTCCCGCATAGTCGTAGAAGACGCTGCCAGGCGCGATGCGGGCGCCCTCGCACGCCGCCTGGAACGGCGCTTCCTTTTCGTTGTACAACTGGCGCACGATGAGCCGGCCTTCGCCATTGCGGTACACATCCCACTGCAGGTTGGCCGCCAGCGGCGACACCTGCGCACCGCGCCACGGATTGCCGGCATGGCTGTAGGGCGTCGTGGCCGGCAGCGGTGTTTGCGCTCCGGGCAAGCCCATGGCCGAGGCCAGCGGAATGAGCATTTCCGCATGCGTGAAGCGCAGTTTGGCCGCGTGGCGCATATCGCCCCTGGCCAGCGCATCGACTTCCTGGAAAAAATCCTCGCGCAAGGCCAGCGCGAAGCGCCAGGTCACGCCCTTGCTTTCCACGGTGGCCGGACCTTTCGCGTAAAAATCCTCGTGGTCGGCGACGGCGGCGTAATAGCGCGCATCCTCTGCGGGCATGTAGCGGCCGAAGTCGGCCGGCACTTCATGGTGCATGCCGGCAGCGATCGCATACAGCTCATACAGTGTCGTCGCGGCCCCATTCCGGCTGCGGATGACGGTCTTGCCGCTGCCTGTCATGGTGCGCGTGAGTTTGCCGTCCGTGCTGGTGAAGGTATAGCTGCCCGTGTCCGCGTAGCTGGCGCCGCGCTCGAACCGGGCCAGGAAGGCGGGTGCAAACAGCCGTTCCAGCACGTGGCGCGCATGCGCGGCCGCTTCCGGCGCTTTGGCCGGGGCGTCCATCAGCGCGTGCAGCCCCTTGGTGCGCAGGTAGCGCTGGTAAGCCTGGCTGGCGCCGTAGGTGGCCTCATGCGGGGCGGCGCGGTCGGTCACCAGGTCCGTCTGCGGCGCCAGCTTGTGCGCGTACAGCAGGAAGCGGTTGACGCCGTCGGGCTGGCGTACCGGCGGTACCCCGGGCGGGCGTCCCTGCGGATACGGCGCCGGCGCGGGCGGCAGGGTCAGCAGCGGCGCCAGCGCCGGCGCCTGTTCCAGCAGCGATTGCGTGAAGAAGCGCGAACTGTCGCGCGCGCGGTCCACGCCGGAATGAATGACGAGCAGCTGGCGCGGCGCCGTCGCGGCGTCTTGGCCCACTTGCGCGAACAGGGCGGGCAGGCGCGCCAGCAGGCGCGCGGCCAGTTGCCGGTGTTCTTCGATGCCCGTCTGCGACAGATTGCCATAGCCGGGCGTCTCGATCCCGGCCACGCCATGGCCGAGCAAGGCATTCGCCCGCATCAGGGCCAGGATGTCGGGCCCCAGTTCGCGCCCCAGCGGCGTCAACGCATCCTGCGCGGCGGCTTGTTGCCACATCGCGTGCAGGGCGGCGTCGCCCTTCATGCCGGTCAGTCCGCGCGAACCGTGGCGCGCCACCAGCTGCGTGAAGATGGGCTGGAAGCCGTCCGGCGGCGCCGCATACGTGGCCGGGTCCTGCTGCGGCGCGTACGGCGTCTTGGTCTGGTAATGGCCGTCGATGGCCAGGGCGGGGCTGGCGCAGGCAGCCAGGGCCAACAGCATGCTGGACGGGGGAAGCGGTGGGGGCATGGTTTTTTTGGTGGATAATTTCTCGAATGCAAGGCTAGCACTGAACGCAAAAAAGGCGGGCACGACTGGATGCCGTGCCCGCCTGTGCCGTCACCGCAGCGTGTCAGCCTACCACTTCGGCGTGTACTTCAGGGTGAACTGCACGTTGCGCGGGTCGCCATAGTAGTTGTTCGAACCGGTGGTGTTGTAGGACGGGATGATGTAGCGCTTGTCGAACAGGTTGTTGACGTTCAGCGACAGGGCCACTTGCGGCGTGGCTTGCCAGCCCAGGCGCGCATTCCAGATGGAGAAGCCGGCGACCTTGAAGGTGCGTTCGGTATCGACCGTGTGGCTTTGCAGGCTGGTGCCGGCACCCACGCTGAACTTGTCCCAATTGCCGGGCAGGGTATAGCTGGACCAAAGGCGCAGCATGTGCTTCGGCGTCCAGGTGGAAAAGACCTGGCCCTTGTTGTCCGGATCGTCGAGGTAGGTTGTCGTCGTATAGGCGTAGCCGGCCGACAGCTGCAGGCCGCGCGCCACTTCGCCCGATACTTCCGCTTCCAGGCCCTGGCTGCGCACCTTGCCCGAGGCGCGCGAGCAGTACCAGCCGTCGCAGGCGAAGCCGGCGGCGTAATCGGTGACGGCGCGGTCCTTGTGGTCATAGCGGAACACGGCCAGCGAGGTATTGACCTTGCCGTCCAGCAGTTCACCCTTGATGCCGCCTTCGTAGCTGCTGCCCGTGATCGGCTTGAGGGTCCGGCCCGCCACGTCGTGGTTCGTCTGCGGCTGGAACACGTCCGCATAGCTGGCGTAGGCCGACCATTGCGGCGTCAATGCATGGATCAGGCCCAGCGACGGCGTGAACTTGGCCGTAGTGCGGGTGGCGTCGCGGTAGCCGTCCGGCGTGGCATACAGGAAGTCGTACCAGCTGAAGCGCCCGCCCAACAGGACTTTCAGATTGTTCGTCAGCTGGCCGTTCCAGGTGGCGTACAGGCCTTTCTGGCGCATGTCGTAGGTGCTGTAGCTGGTCACCCCCATCGGGCGCGCGGCGATGGTGTCGAAGTCCTGCCACGGACGATTGTGCTTGATATGGAAGATGTCCGCGCCCGTTTCCCACGCGCGTGCATAGCGGTCGTTCGACGTGAAGCTGACATAGCTGGCGCCGACGACGATTTCCTGCGCGATGCCCAGGCCATCGAATTTGCCGCGCACGAAGGCGTCGATGCCGCGCTTGCGGTTGTCGAAATCGGTGGAAAAGTCTCCGTAGCGCGCGCCGCTGCCATCGGGCTTGATTTCAAAGGCCGTGCGCTGGTGCGTGGAGCTGGTGCTTTCATTCGTGCCCAGCGCCGACGCCTTCAGGCTCCATTGCGTATTGAAGTGGTGCTCCAGGTCCAGGTAGACGGTGCTCTGTTCCACCAGGCTGCGGTTCCAGTCGGCACCCGTGAAGGTGGAGCGCGGCAGTGGCAGTTCGCCGCCGTCTGCATAGCGGGGCAGGCCGATGAAGGTGGGGCGGCCGTGGGCCTTCACATGGCTGGCGGCCAGGCCGACCGTGGTGGCGGGCCCCAGATCGTAGTCGAGCGCCGCGTACAGGGCGCGGTTCTTGCTCCATACCTGGTCGATGAAGGAGTGGCTGTCGTCTTCATCGACGATGGCGCGTCCGCGCAGGGTGCCTTCCGCATTCAGCGGGCTGCTGATGTCGACCTGGGCGCCGTAGTGATCCCACGAACCGGCGCGGCCCGTCAGCGTGATCGCGCGCGTGGCCAGCGGGCGCTTGCGCACCAGGCTGACGGAGCCGCCGGGGCTGCCCGTGCCGACCAGCATGCCGGAGGCGCCGCGCAGCACTTCCAGGCGGTCGTAGATGACCATGTTTTCCTGGCCCCAGTTACCCAGCGCATAGGTGTTGCGGTCGATGGGCACGCCGTCGTACTGCCATTGATCGATCTGGAAGCCGCGCGCCGTGATGACCACGCCCGGCCCCACGCCATGCACGCCCACCACGCCGGTGACGTTGTTGACGGCTTCGCGCAAGTCCGTGATGCCCTGGTCGTCCAGGCGCTGGCGCGTCAGCACGCTCACGGACTGGGGGATGTCCTTCATCGATTGCTCGCCCTTGCCGATGGTGAGCTTGCGCGCCGTGTAGGAGCCGCTGCCTTCCGTGGTGGCGCCTTGCTCGGTCTGGCCGACGATGGTAATCGAGGGCATGGTGCGCTCGGCCGCCGAGGCGGATGCGGCGGCTGCCGTGGGTGCGGACGCCGGCGCGGCCACCAGCACATAGCCGGTTGCCGTCTTGCCGATGGCGTAGCCGCTGCCGCGCAGCAGCACGGCAAAGCCGTCATCGATGGCGTAGCTGCCCTGCAGGCCTGCCGTCGTCAAGCCCTGGACCTTGGCCGCATCGATGACGATGGACACGCCCGCCTGCTGCGCATAGCGGTTCAGGGCGCCGGCCAGCGGACCGGTGGGGATGCTGTAGCTGGCGCTGGCAGGCGCCGTCTGCGCAACTGCCTGGGCGTGCATGCCGGCGCTTGCCAGCAGCAGGGCGGCCAGGGCCAGCGGGCGCAGACGCGTGCGCAGGGTGTTCGGGGACGTAACGGCAACAACTTGAGCGTACATGGTGACAGCCTTTTTTGAATGATCTCAGCTGCCTTGACGCACGAGATGCGCAAAGTGGAACTGCGAATGCCAATTATTTCTATTTGTTTTTTGCGGGGGCGCTGGCGGGCGCGTCGACCATCACCAGGTAGCGCGTCAGCATGCGGATGCGCAGCTGCGGGAAATTGTCGATCAACAGCTGCAGCGCCTTGTCCGTGTCGTCCAGCGGCAGCACGGCGGCCACGCGGATGCCGGCGATCTGCGCGCGGTCGTAATGCAGCTGGCCGGGGCGGTGGCGGGCCAGCTCGTCGAGCACGTCGGCCAGCGGCTGGTCGTCGATCACCAGCTGGTGCGCGCGCCATGCCTCCTGCACGCTGGCCGCATCGATGGCCGTGATTGGCCCCACGCCATCTTCCGTGATGCGCGTGCGCTGGCCCGCCTGCACGATGCTGGCCGGATGCTGCGGTACCTGCGCCGAGACCTTCGATTCCAGCATGCTCAGGATGGTGGCGTCATCGTCCCTGCGCACGGTGAAGCGCGTGCCCAGCGCGCGGATCGCCGCCTGCCCGCTGTCGACGATGAAGGGGCGCTGCGCATCCTTGGCCACGTCGACGAGGATGTCGCCCTGCACCAGCTCCACATGCCGCTCGCCCGCATTGAAATGCACGTTGACGGCGCTGCCGCTGCCCAGGGTAATGTGGCTGCCGTCGGCCAGGGTGTGCGTGCGCCATTGTCCCGTGGGGCTGCGCAGGTCGGCCAGCAGGTAGGCGGGGCGCTCGCTGACGGCCAGCGCGCTTGTCAGCGCCAGCACGGCCACGGCGCTGGCGGCAGCCAGCTGGCGCAGGCGCTGGCGGCGTGGCGCGATGGCGGCCAGCGCCG
>NZ_WFLL01000028.1:0-86938 GCF_009208755.1 Janthinobacterium sp. FT14W
CCCCTGCCGCGGCACGCGCGGCGGCGACAGCGGCGGGACGATTGCCCGCGGCAGCGGCCGGTGCGGCCGGCACGCCATCGGCGCCGCCTATGCCGGGCCGAAAGGCCAGCATGCGCAGCAAGGTCATGGTAAAGCCCGCGTATTCGTCGGGCGCCAGACCCAGTTCATTGCGGCCATGTACGGCGATCTGGTAAAACAGCTGCACTTCTTCCGCGTCGAACGCGCCAGCCAGGCGCACGATGTCCGCGTATTCAGGCAGGTCCTGCGGCAAGGCGGCAGGCACGGTTTGCGCCAGCGCAATGCGGTGCAACAAGGTGCCCAGGTCCTGCAGCGCGCCGTTGTACGACAGGCTGCGCGAGGCCATCTCGTCGGCCACGGCCAGCAAGTCGGCGCCGTCCTGCTGCGCCAGTGCATCGAGCAGGCGCACGAGGTAGGACTGGTCGAGCGCGCCCAGCATGCCTTGCACGGCATCCAGGGTGACGGCGCCGGCCGCATACGCGATGGCCTGGTCCGTCAGGGACAGCGCATCGCGCATGGAACCGTGGGCGCCCTGGGCCAGCAGGCGCAAGGCCGGCTGTTCGAAGGTTATGCCTTCCTGCCCCAGGATATTGTCCAGGTGGCTGATGATGTGGCCGGGCGGCATCTGCTTGAGGTTGAACTGCAGGCAGCGCGACAGCACGGTGACGGGTATCTTTTGCGGGTCGGTCGTGGCCAGGATGAACTTGACGTGCTCGGGCGGCTCTTCCAGCGTTTTCAGCATGGAATTGAACGCGTGGTTCGTCAGCATGTGCACCTCGTCGATCATGTAGACCTTGAAGCGCGCATTGCTTGGCGCATACACGGCTTGCTCGAGCAGCTGCGCCATTTCATCGACGCCGCGGTTCGACGCCGCATCCATCTCTATATAGTCGACAAAGCGTCCCGCGTCGATCGCCGTGCACGCTTCGCACACGCCGCAAGGCTGGGCCGTGATGCCGCCCGTGCCATCGGGGCCGATGCAATTGAGCGACTTGGCCAGGATGCGCGACAGGGTCGTCTTGCCGACGCCGCGCGTACCCGTGAACAGGTAGGCGTGATGCAATCGGCCGCTGTGCAAGGCATGCGTGAGCGCGCGCACGACGTGCTCCTGGCCGACGAGCGTCTCGAAATTCTTGGGGCGGTATTTACGGGCGAGGACTTGATAGGACATGCTGAGATTTTACCATGCGATTTTGCGGGTGATCCTGCGCGGCGGGCGCAAGCCTCATGGCCGGGCCATTCAAAATGGCAAACGCGGCAAAGCAGCAATTGTATAACATGGCCAGCTGGAAATATGGAAAACACGGCAAGCCTGGCAATGCTGCGGATCGGCAAGAAAATGGCGCCGCAAAAGCAAAAAAGCTGCCCATGGCAGCTTGATTGTTGATCCTGATAAAACATTCCCGAAGGAGGCGAGCCTGATCTGCGGCACTCATGGTTAATAGCCGTGGCTGCTTCGTTCCCGACCTGACCAGGTTAGCCATGCCACGATGCGCAGGGGCCCGCCGGGGACAATTATACCCGACCTGCGCAGGATTGGGGAAGCAAGCTGAAATCCGGGGTCAGACCCCCGGTCAAGTTGGCAATGACCTTTGCGTCAGCGGTGTTGAGGGTCTGACCCCAACCGTTCTACAGCCCCAGCTCTTGCCAGATGCCATCCACCCTGGCCTTCACTTCCGGCGTCATGGCGATCACCGTGCCCCACTCGCGCGTCGTTTCGCCCGGCCATTTATTCGTCGCGTCGATGCCCATCTTGCTGCCCAGGCCGCTGATTGGCGAGGCGAAATCCAGGTAATCGATGGGCGTGTTGTCGACCAGGGTCGTGTCGCGGATGGGGTCGACCCGCGTGGTGATGGCCCAGATGACTTCCTTCCAGTCGCGGATGTTCACGTCTTCGTCGACCACCACGATGAACTTGGTATACATGAACTGGCGCAGGAAGCTCCACACGCCGAACATCACGCGCTTGGCGTGGCCCGCGTACTGCTTCTTGATCTGCACCACGGCCATGCGGTAGCTGCAGCCTTCGGGCGGCAGATAAAAGTCCGTGATTTCGCTGAACTGCTTTTGCAGCAGGGGCACGAACACTTCGTTCAGGGCCAGGCCCAGCACGGCCGGCTCGTCCGGCGGTTTGCCTGTATACGTGGAGTGGTAGATGGGGTCGCGGCGCATGGTGATGCGGTCGATGGTAAACACGGGGAAACTGTCCTGCTCATTATAGTAGCCCGTGTGATCGCCATACGGCCCTTCCAGCGCGTGCTCGTAGCCGCTCGGATGGTTTTCGTCCGGGTAGATGTGGCCTTCGAGCACGATTTCGGCGGAAGCGGGCACGCGCAGCTCGCTGCCGATGGCTTTCACCAGCTCCGTGCGGCTGCCGCGCAGCAGGCCGGCGAACTGGTATTCGGACAGGCTGTCCGGCACCGGCGTGACGGCCCCTAATATAGTAGCGGGATCGGCGCCCAGCGCCACGGCGATCGGATACGGCTTGCCCTTGCTCTGGATCGCATGCTCGCGGAAGTCCAGCGCCCCGCCCCGGTGCGCCAGCCAGCGCATGATGACTTTATTACGTCCCAGCACTTGCTGGCGGTAGATGCCCAGGTTTTGCCGCTTCTTGTTCGGTCCCTTGGTGATCACCAGGCCCCAGGTGATCAGGGGCGCGACGTCGCCGGGCCAGCAATGCTGGATGGGCAGGCGCGCCAGGTCCACGTCGTTACCCTCCCAGACGATTTCCTGGCACTTGGCGCCGCGCAGCTCTTTCGGCGACATGTCCCACACGGATTTCACCAGCGAGCCCAGTCCCAGCAGATCCTTGAAATCCTTCGGCGGTTCCGGCTCCTTCAGGCGCGCCAGCACGTGGCCGATCTTGCGCAACTCGCTGACATCTTCCGCCCCCATGCCCAGCGCCACGCGGCGCGTGGTGCCGAACAGATTGCCCAGCACCGGCATCGTGTGCCCCGTCGGATGATTGAACAGCAAGGCCGGTCCGCCTGCGCGCAAGGTGCGGTCGCACACTTCCGTCATCTCCAAAATCGGTGAAATGGGGGTGGAAATGGGCTTAAGTTCACCTAATTGTTGCAGTTGAGAAATAAAATCTCGCAAATCTGAATATTTCATGTGTTTTTAATTTTTTTTGACGTCGGACGCCGTTGCTGAAGGATCTATGCCAAGTAATTGATTTTATTGGCTTTTGGCACAATGCAAGTCAAAAAGTAAGACATAAAAGTAATAAAGAAACGATTCGTTAGTATTGACTTGATATAAAACGGCTTCTACAATTCGCCCAACTTGAAAGAGCACGCCGGCCCAGAGCTTGATTTTAGCGTTTCTCTTTCATTCACGGAGTCGGGGCTCCACATGACATTTTAAGGAGTGTTTTCAAAAGGCGTCTGCCTTACCCCCGGTAAAAGTTGTATTGCGACTGATCCAATACCAGCATGGGACCGATCAGCTCAAGCAAGCAATGACGGCGTTTCTCGCACGCATCCATACGCGGCGGAAACGATGATATTTCTGATGCACGGCATTGGCAGTACCCACAACACCGCGAGACCGCGGAGGGACTGCCTGTTGACGCGACATTTCGGGGAACTCTATGACTCATCGTAGCACCGAAGCAGCCTTGCCTGCTTCAACCGTGGCTGGCCAGCCAGCGTTGGCGCGTTTGCGCGCCCGCGCACAGGCCATTTCAGCACGTGGCGTATTGACCACTGCGCAACACACTCTGACAGTCTTCGGCATTTCCGCCCTGGCACTGATCGCCCTGCTGATGTTCCGCCCCGACCTGGGCAAGCAACTGACGCACAGCCTGTTCCCGCTGCCCATGGCAGAGGCGCAAGCCGTCGAAGCACCGGCCCTGTCGGCACTGATGGAAGCGCCTGCTTCCGTGCAAACGGCCGCCGCCAACGACGCGCCCCTGACCAAGGAAGAAAAAGCCTTGCTGGGCACGCAAAAGCAGCAGCAATGGGTCACCAACTGGCTCTCCAAGCGCTACCGCGTGGCCAACGACGCCACCAATATGCTCGTGTCGACGGCCTACCTGACGGCCCGTGAAATCAAGCTGGACCCGCTGCTGATCCTGGCCGTGATGGCCATCGAATCGGGCTTGAACCCGTTCGCGGAAAGCCCGGTCGGCGCGCAAGGCCTGATGCAAGTCATGTCGAAAGTGCACCATGAGCGCTTCCAGGAAATGGGCGGCGTGCAGGCAGCCCTGAACCCCGTCGCCAACATCCGCGTCGGCTCGCTGATCCTGAAGGACTACGTCACGCGTGGCGGTTCCGTCGAAGCCGGCTTGAAAACCTATGTGGGCGCCGCCAACTTCGCCACCGACTCGGGCTACGGCTCGCGCGTGCTGGCCGAATACCGCCGCCTGAAGCAAGTGTCGGCCGGCCAGCGCGTGCCGACCACGACGCCGGTGATGGCATCGAACACGCCAGCGCCAGCCAAGGCGCCTGCAGCGGAAAGCGGCATCACCATCAAAGTGCTGCCACACAACGAGATCGCCGGCCTGTGACCCTTTAAAAGCCCTCACAGGGGCATCCAAAAAGCAGCACCCAGTAAAAAAGCCACCGCACGCAAGTGCCGGTGGCTTTTTTATTGCCCTGCGGCACTGGCCACAGGAACTGCTCTCTATTACTTGCGCTTGTTGGCGTTGACTTCTTCCTCGCGGAATTTCACTGCCAGCTTGTCGAGCACGCCGTTCACATATTTGTGGCCGTCGATGCCGCCAAACGACTTGGCCAGCTCGACCGCTTCGTTGATGACGACGCGGTACGGGATTTCCATGTTGTTCTTCAGCTCGAAAGCGCCGATCAGCAGGATGCCGTGCTCGATGGGCGACAGTTCCGCGATATTGCGGTCGATCAAGGGTGCCATGCTGTCGCGCAGCGCCAGCGAGTCCTTGATGGTGCCGTACAGCAGCACCGTGAAATGATCGCCATCCGCCTTGTCGAAGCCATGCGCGGCGCGAATATTGTTCACGACGGTGGTCGCGTCTTCATTGTTCAGCAGCCACTGGTACAAGCCCTGCAGCGCAAACTCGCGCGCGCGGTGACGCGGCGTGCGGTTTTTGCTGGGATTGGCGAGCAAATTTTTCTCAGTCATGATTGTTACCTGTTCTTAAATACGTGTTCACTACAAATTCCGGCGAGACAGCACGGCGCGCTTTTCAACGCGCCGCAGCCAACCGCGTGTCAGAACGTTCGAGAAAATGCTCAGAGCAAGGCGCGAGCCCGAAGACAGTACGAATGTACGGCGAGGGCTTGCAACGCAGCTATGGGCGTTTTATCGGACGTTCACTACACGGCTAGTCCTCCTCGGATTCTTGCAACTCTTCCAGCGCTTGCGCCAGATTGGCCATTTCCACTGCCACGCGTGCCGCTTCGGCTCCCTTGACCAGCATGCGCACTTCCGCCTGCTCGTCGTTTTCCGTCGTCAACACTGCGTTGGCGATGGGGATGCCGTAATCGAGACCGACGCGCGTGATGCCCGCGCCCGATTCGTTCGATACCAGCTCGAAGTGGTAGGTTTCACCGCGAATCACGGCGCCCAGTGCGATCAGGGCGTCGAATTGCTCGGTTTCCGCCATTTTTTGCAGAATCAGCGGGATTTCCAGGGCGCCCGGCACGGTCACGTGCAGGATATCTTCATCGGCCACGCCCAGCTTGCTCAACTCTTCCAGGCATGCCGACAGCAAGCCACCGCCGACGATTTCATTGAATCGTGCCTGGACGATACCGACGCGCAAACCTTCGCCGGCAAAATTGGTTTCGTATGCTCCTACGGTCATCATATGCCTCTTTAATCTGGTGGTTCAGGACGACATGCAGATGTCGCCATCGTTTACTCTACATCGACGCCTGACAAAATCGTAGCGAGCGGCAGCGAGTTGTGGTCGAGAAGCGCAACTGTACCAAGGTACAGTGAGCATCACAGGCCGCAAATCGCGACGCGCAGTAGATTTAGTCAGGCGTTCTGGCCAGGATGGCACTGAAAACCCGTTACTTCCAGGTCGAAACCGGCCATCGACGGCATCTTGCGGGGGCTGGCCAGCAATTGCATCTTGCTCACGCCCAGGTCGCGCAGGATTTGTGCGCCGATGCCGTAGCTGCGCAGATCCATGCTGGCGGCGCGGCCTTTCGGCTTGGCTTGCGGCGTATCCAGCGCGGCGAACTGGGCAAACAGCTCGCCCGACGTCTCGCCGCAGTTCAGCAAGACCATCACGCCCCGCTCGGACTGCTTGATGGCGGCCATCGAGGCGGCCACCGTCCACGAGTGGGTGGTCGCTTCGCTTTCCAGCACGTCCAGCAGGGAAACGGGCTGGTGCACGCGCACCAGCGCTTCCAGGCCGGGGGCCAGGTCGCCGTGCACGAGGGCCAGGTGGGCCGACGCGCTCGGCTTGTCGCGGAAGGCGATCAAACGGAATTCGCCATGCGCCGTGTGCAGGGTGCGCTCGGCAACGCGCTCGACCAGGGACTCCGTCTGGCTGCGGTAATGGATCAGGTCGGCAATCGTGCCGATCTTCAGGCCATGCTGCTCGGCAAACACCAGCAAGTCCGGCAGGCGCGCCATGGTGCCGTCTTCCTTCATGATTTCGCAAATCACGGACGCGGGCGTCAGGCCGGCCATGGCCGTCAGGTCGCAACCGGCTTCCGTATGGCCTGCGCGCATCAGCACGCCGCCTTTTTGCGCTTTCAGCGGGAAGATATGGCCAGGCTGGACGATATCGCTGGGCTGCGTGCCCTTGGCCACGGCAACCTGGATGGTCTTGGCCCGGTCGGCAGCGGAAATGCCCGTCGTCACGCCTTCGGCCGCTTCGATGGACACGGTGAAGTTGGTGCCGTAGGCGGTGCCGTTGCGCGACGTCATCATCGACAGGTTCAGCTCGTCGCAACGCTCTTCCGTCAAGGTCAGGCACACCAGGCCACGGGCATGGGTGATCATGAAATTGATTGCTTCAGGCGTCACGAAATCGGCGGCAAGCACCAGATCGCCTTCATTTTCCCGGTCTTCTTCATCGACCAGTATCACCATGCGGCCGGCGCGCAATTCAGCGACGATCTCTTCGGTGCTGGAAATTGACATCATTCATCCTCGTAAGACGCCAGGCCAAACCTGCTGCGCGTCGGTACAGGCGGCTTGCGATGCTCACCGTACCTGCGTACGGTTGCGCTTCTCGGCCACCTTGCCCTTGCGCTCGCGACGGTTTTGCCGGGCGTTGTTAATGAAACTAAAAACTGAAACTGAAACATCGCGTGCGAAGATTCCGCGAATTTCCGGGAATTTTCTTATAACCTGCTATTTTAAAGGATTTAGCGCTGACAGACCTGAAATAAGACAGCCCGGCAACACCGATGCGCTGGCGCCCCTCCCAGCAGCCCCACAAAGCACCGATTCTGCGATCCAGCGCAAACGGCGGCGGCAAAACGCGCGCCGCCCGCCTTGCGAAGCGCATAAGATGAGCGGGTCAGCACACTGATTCATCCTCCGCGCCCCGCGGTTCCCGCCGCTGCGGGCGCTTGTTACGCATTATCCCCACACAGGAGCGGCAGCATGAAAACCAACGGATCGGCCATCTGGTCAGGCGGCATCAAGGACGGCAAGGGCGCCATCAGCACGCGCAGCGGCGCCTTGCACGAATATCCCTACGGCTTTGCCAGCCGCTTCGAAGGCAAGCCCGGCACGAATCCGGAAGAACTGATCGGCGCCGCCCACGCGGGCTGCTTCACCATGGCCCTGTCGCTGATCCTCGGCGAAGCGGGCCTGACGGCGGAAAAGATGGAGACGACGGCTGAAGTCACCCTCGACAAGGTGGACGACGGCTTTGCCATCACGGCCGTCCATTTGACCCTGAAAGCAAAAGTTCCCGGCGCCGACCAGGCAAAATTCGAGGAATTGACGGGCAAGGCCAAGGCCGGCTGCCCCGTGTCGAAGCTGCTGAAAGCCACGATCACGCTGGACGCCACCCTGCTGCCCTAGATCTTATCCACGGGCTTGACGGGTTCCACGGGAGCCACCGGCGCCACCAGCGGCAGGCGCGAGTCGCTGGCCGGCAATGGCCGGTTCATCAGGCCGGGATTCAGGGCTGCATTGTTCAGGTTATACGCGGCAATGGCCGCCGCCACGGACGGGTCTTGCGAGGAAGGCAGCGGCACGGCCATGCCCGCGGCTTGCGCGGCCAGCTCTTGCGCCTGGGCATTTTGCTGAGCCAGCTGGGCTTGCTCCGTCGCCAGGCCCGCATCGGCTTGCCCCTGCGCTGCGCGCGCCTGCGCCTGCACCCGGTCGCTGGCCGCCTGGGCCGCCATCTGCGCGTCGCTGGCAGCCAGCTGGGCCCGTACGGCATCGTCCGCGGCCGCTTGCGCCTGCTGCTGCAAACCCTGCTGCCGCACCTGCCCCTGGCGCAGCTCGTCCACCCGCGCCGCTTCCTGCTGCTGCGCCTGCTGATCAGTACTGATGCGTTCGCTGTCCACGCGTTCGGCATCCAGGCGCTGGGCATCCACGCGCTGGCTATCGGCTCGCTGCGCCTGCAGCAGTTCCTGGCCGCTTGCCGCGGCTGGCGCCAGCGGCGCCGGTGCCGGCCGCAGCCCCTGCAAATCCAGGTTCAGTTCTTCCGCTTCCAGCTGCTGTTGCAGTTCCAGTTGCCGCTGCGCAATGGCGGCCGTTTGCGGCGGCACCCCTGGCGCCACAGCCAGCTGCGGCCCCGCCAATGCGGCAAGCGCAGGCTGTGCGTCACCCGTCAAGTCCGCTTCGACAACGGCGGCCAGCGGCGCGCCCTGCTGCTGGGCCAGCACGGCGCCCACTTGCGCCAGCACGTCCGTTCCCTGCTGCAAGGCATCCAGGGTGGCACGGCTATCGGCCGCATACGCAGCCTGCAACGTTGCAACATCGACATCTTCATTGCGCAAATCGATGCCCATGCTGGCCAGCCGTGCCTGCGTGAGCAAGCTGCCGTCCTGCGCCAGCGCGGCCGCCGCATCCGTGGTGCCGTCGCCCGACAACAAATCGTAGCGCTGCGCCAGGCTGCCCGGCGTGTCGCCGGCCGTCGCCAGCTGGCTGGCATCGATGCCGCTCGTTTGCAGCTGGGCAAACGATTCCGTCAGCTGCCGCGCCAATGCCAGCAAGTCGTCATTGACGTTCACGGGGGTATTCGCCGCCCTGGCCTCGGCCGTGGCGCCCTGCAAGGCCAGCAGTTGCCGGCGCGACAAGGCCACGCCGGACAGGAACTGGCCCAGCGGGGAGATGTCGACCTGGGTCGATGACAGGATGGCAAGGGCCGCCGCGCTGGACGACGGCACGGGCAGCGCCGGCGCCAGCGGCGCCAAAGGCGCCGTTGCGCCCACGCGTGACGTGGCCGGGATGGTATTGGGCACGGTTGCGCGCGAAATCGGGTCCATGGCTAGCCCTCACTGCGGAAAACCATATTATGCGCGTCTTGCAGCATTGCATCGCACAATTGGCGCATACGGAAACATGTCTGGAGAGTAACTTTCAACGATAGAATACGCTTGCCACGATCTTGCCATATAGGAACAACATGCTGAATGAACCGGAACTGGAAGCCGATATACCGACGACGCCGGCAGCGCCTGCCCCGGCGGCAGCGAACGCGGGCATCGAGGAGGTGTACGCGGCCCTGTGCCGCGATTGGGGAATCGCCAGGCCGCCGGCATTGACAGTGACGCCATCGCTGAAAGTGGGCGGCCGCGTGCTGCTGGGAGAATACCGGCGCGAGCGGCATGAAATCATGGTCGCGCAGAACATCAGCAATCCCGAGCTGGTGCTGTCGCACGAGCTGTGCCATGCCATTGCAGGTGCCGGCATCGGCTACAAAGGGCACCATGGCGCGCCCTTCCTGGCCTTGTGGAGCCTGGCCGACCATTATTTCATGGCCGGCAGGATCGGCGCCACCGTGGGCGATCTGCCGGTGTTCACCATTGGAACGCAATGGCTGCGCGCGGCCCCGCGACGCTACCGCGAAACGGAACGCCAGCGCGCGCACAAGGTCATCGAGGCAGTCAAGAAGGAAATGGCGCAGCGCCCGCTGACAATAGATGAGCTTGCTATTGCCATCCGCACACAAATGGGAACGCAGGCGCGCTCCAGCTCGTTTTCCAGCTGGGTCATCGACCGCTTTTTCACGCAAAAAGCGGTGTGGCAATACTATACGGGCCGCAGCGCCATCGTCCTGCTGCTGGCGGGCATTGCGCTCCACACCGCGGTACCCAGTGACTACAAGCCCATGGTCGCGGGGGCAATGGCGGTAATACTAGGCGGCATCGCCGCCATCTGCGCGGCATGCGTCTCCATTGAAAAAGCGCTGTGCAAATGGGCGGACATCGGCAAGCTGCCGCTGCGCCGCAAGATCTGGCGTATGCTGTTCAGCAAGGCAGGTTAATCTCCGTCAACACCGGCCCCTGCGGGCGCAACTTGCACTCACTTATCCAGCGACAGCATGCGCTCGACATAGCGGGCGATCAGGTCGATTTCCAGGTTCACCTTGCCATCGACCGTCAGGTGCTTCAAGGTCGTCATGGCGATCGTGTGCGGAATCAGGTTGATCGAGAAGCGGCAGCCGTTGACGGCGCCCGCGCCCAGGTCTTCCACGCGGTTGACGGTCAAGGACACGCCATTGACGACGACGGAACCTTTGAAGGCCAGGTATTTTGCCAGTTCATGCGGCGCTTCGATCACCAGTTCCCACGATTCGCCCACGGCTTCGAACTTGCGCACGATGCCCAGGCCGTCGACGTGGCCGGACACCAGGTGGCCGCCCAGGCGTTCAGCCAGGGTCAGGGCTTTTTCCAGGTTCACTTCCGTGGTCGTATCGAGACCCACGGTGCAATTGAGGCTTTCGCGCGAGACATCGACGGCAAAGCCCGTATCCGATTTTTCCACCACCGTCATGCAAGCGCCATTGATGGCGATCGAATCGCCCAGGGCCACATCGGCCAGCGGCAAGCCGCCCGCATGGATGTTCAGGCGCACGCCTGCATCGAGGCCGCCGTCGAGCGGTTGCACGGTTTCAATCTTGCCAATGGCGGCAACAATTCCTGTAAACATGGAGCTAACCCTATAAAAATGTGAAAGTATGCGTTGCGTATTAGTTGCGTTCGGCGAATCTTGCAAGGATACGCAAATCTGCGCCCACTTGCTGAACCTGGTGGAATTGCAAAGTGCGTTGCTGTTTGAGGTCCGTCAATGCGGGCAAGGCAAACATGCCTTGCGCATCGCCCAGCAAGGTGGGCGCCAGGTAGACCAGCAGCTCGTCGACGCAACCTTCGCGGATCAGCGAGCCGTTCAGCTTGGAGCCGGCCTCGACGTGGACTTCATTGATTTGCCGGCGTCCCAGTTCCAGCATCAGCGCGGCCAGGTCGACCTTGCCGGCCGCGTTCGGCAACATGATGACTTCCGCGCCCAGCGCCTGCAGCTGCGCCTGCTTCTCCCGGTTGGCGACGGCCGCCACGATCCATGTGCCGCCGCCCTGCAAGATGCGCGCATCGGGGCTGATGTCGAGCCGGCTGTCGACGACGATGCGGCGCGGCTGGCGCGGCGTCTCGACGGCGCGCACGTTCAGCTGCGGATCGTCGGCCTTGACGGTGCCGATGCCCGTCAGGATGGCACAGGCGCGCGCGCGCCAGGCATGGCCGTCGGCACGCGCCTCCGCTCCCGTGATCCACTGGCTTTGTCCGTTGTGCAAGGCCGTCATGCCATCGAGGCTGGCCGCCGTTTTCATGCGCACCCACGGCTTGCCGCGCTGCATGCGCGAAAAGAAGCCGATATTCATTTCATGCGCCTCGTCCGCCAGCACGCCCGTAGTGACGGCGATGCCGGCCGCTTCCAGCTTGGCCAGACCCTGCCCCGCCACCAGCGGATTCGGGTCCGTCATGGCGGCCACGACGCGCCCCAGCCCCGCGCGCACGAGCGCATCCGAGCATGGCGGCGTGCGGCCATGGTGGTTGCAAGGCTCCAGGGTCACGTACGCCGTGGCGCCGCGCACGTCGTTGCCGCGCGCGGCCGCATTGGCCAGCGCTTGCACCTCCGCATGATCCTGCCCGGCCGCCTGCGTCACGCCGGCGCCGATCACCTGGCCATCCTTGACGATCACGCAGCCGATGCGGGGATTCGGCGAGGTCGTGTATAAACCGCGTGCCGCCCATTCCAGCGCCAGGCGCATGCCATCGATATCGTTGAGTATTTCCACGGGCTTCTTTGAAGGTGAATAATCGGTAATCGCCAAATGGCGAGTCTTGCTACGAACTGTCGGCTACGCCGCTGCAATTGGCCGCTTGCTGCTGCGGATCGCACACGCGCACCCTGCCCAGCATATTGATTTTAATATGGCGCACCTGCTTTCCCAAAGTCAGGGACAAGGTACCCCAGCGCGCCGCCAGGCTGTTGGTCGCGCTGCAACTGCGTCCAGCGCCATTGTAGGCGATATAAAACGGCGCCGTGGCCGACGAAAACGCGAACTGGGCCGTGATGCCCGCCGGCAGCGGCCCCTGGCGCAACAGCAATTCGTCGCCGTCATCGAACACCAGGTTGGCATTGCGGTCGATGAATGCCAGCCAGCCCGTGCGCCAGTCCGTGCCGCCGGGTCCTGCCGGCATCAGCAGCACGCGCCGGCCCCGCGCCATCGCCTGCGCCCGCGTCGATTCGATGGCCGAGAACAAGTCCGTGGCCGCCGCGCGCACCTGCTGGCGCGCCAGCACCTGCTGCAGGCTGGGCAAGGCTGCGGCCGCCAGCAGCGCCGCAATCGCCAGCACGGCCAGCAATTCAAGCAAGGTATGACCCGCCCGAACTGGCCGCTTGCGCGAACGGACAAACCGGGACCTGCCGCAGCAAGGCGAAAGGCCGCTTGAACATGGCCCCCCCCAGCCGCGCCCCCGTTCCGGCGTGGCCATGGCCTAGTGCCAGCAATGGCTGGCCGGGCCGCTGCTGCCCCGCTGGCCCGTGCTGCTCAAGGACAGGACGCCGCAATCGGCATCCCGGAACTGCGCATCGACCTTGGCCGTGCCCGGCATGGCCCGCAGCAGCACGCATTGCCCGATGGTCACGCCGGGACAGGCCCGCGCCTCGATTTCATACGCGCTGGCAGCAGCCGGTCCTTCGCCTGACCACCACGGAAATTGCTGCACCTGCGGCGCAGGCGACGCCGAGGAAAAAGCCAGGTAGTGATTATTTTGCGAAAAATAGCGCTCCTGCTGCTGCATCAGCCGCAGCAAGGCCGCCTGCCCCTGCACCCGCTTGGCGCGCAAGACGTAACCATGGTAGGCGGGCACGACCGAGGCCAGCAGCAGGCTCACGATCGCCAGCGCGGCCAGCAACTCGATCAGGCTGAAGCCCGCAATGGCGCCCATTGTCACAGCTGCGGCAGGGGCGGTACCGGCGGCTCGCGCGCACGGTTGCGGCGGCGCACAGGGACGCGGGTGCAGAACTGGCTCCCCGCCCCCGCATGCACTGCCGCCCTTGCCTCCCATGCAGCCCCCCGCGCCAGCGTCCTTATTGCCAGCGTCCTTACCGCCACCGGCATTCCCACCTGCGCTACCACTTGCGCCGACGTCACCTGCATCGCCTGCAGCAGACACGTTCCGCGTCGCCACCGCCCCCATGACTGCCCCTTCGCAAAAAGTTGCTCATCGATCCGGCAGGCCGGCTCACGCGTGGCCTGCGCCTGGTCAGCTTGCACTATGCCGGCGCTCAAGGCGCCCGCCTGGCCACGCCTATTTTTGCTTGGCCGCCTCGTGCAATTCGCGCCAGTTCGCCACTTCACGCCAGCTGAGGCGCCGGGCCGGCAGCGGCGCGCTGACAACCTTGAGCCCGGCCCCGCTGGCCGTGGCGGGCAGGCCCGGTTGCAGCACGGCCAGTTCCTTGCGACCCTCGGCCCGCCCTGTGGCCGTCACGGCACCCACCGTGCTGTTCAGTTCCAACGCCAGCGGCGGCGCCCGCGCCAGGCCATCGAACAGACGCCCCGTCTGCGCACCCGCCTGCACGACACCGGCGCCATCGGCGGCAAAACCGCTCAGCACATCGAGCACGTACAGGCGGGTGGCGGGCCTGGCGCAGGGATAGCGCCCCGGCAGGACGGTGTTGAACAGCACCTTGCCCGCAGCCAGCACGGGACTGCTGATGCTGCGTTCGCCCGTCTGCGCCGTGTTCATGAAATCGAGGTACCAGCCGCGCATGGCATCGCTGCCCGTATAGCGCAGCTCGGCACCATCGACGCGCACGCCGTCCACCGCCTCGCCCAGGCTGCGTTGCTCCAGGTCGGCGCGGCTGCGCGTGGGCGACGACTCCCGCAGATCGTCGTGCACGGCGTAGAACGACTGCGACAGGAAGGCGGAAGGCCAGGTATCGGCCCCTTCGACCAGTTTCCCCGTACCGAACAGCAGCAGATAACCGCCATCGGGCGCATACGCCACGTTCAGCTGCTGCGTCACGGGCTGGCGCCTGCCCTGCGCATCGCGCGCAACAAACACGAGCTTGCGTCCCTGACCATCTTTCCACGGCGGCCCGCCGGTCATATCCAGGCGCCAGATATTGCCCTGCAAATCGCCCGCATACACATGGGCCAGTGCACCATCGCTGCCCGGTACCACGGCGGGCGGGCCCAGCGCGTGGGACATGGCGCCTGCGCTGGCGTCCCCATCCGCACCCGCATCGCCGCCCTGGCCGCCGCCGCTGGCCACGGGCACCTTAAGCCGGAAGTAATTACTTCCCAACACCCACGGCGTGCCGGGCGCCTTGTCCAGCGCCAGCAGGAAGATGGCGGCGGCGGAAGCGGGTGCCGTCGTGTCCTTGCCATCGTCCACATGGTTGTTGTAGCCGCTGGTCACGACGGCAAAATCGCGGTAGGCCACCACCCCATCCTGGCCGCCCATATTGATGCGGGCAAAGGCGGGCGGCGCGCGTACATTGCCCATCAGCCTGTCATCGCGGTCCGTGAATTCCCACAGCGCCCCGTCTTGCGCAAAGCGCGCCGGGTCCGTGAGGTCGAGCGCAAATACACCCTGCGCCCCGCCGCCCATGCCGGATGCCAGCACCGTCTTCCAGCGTCCCAGCGCCAGCACTTCCGCCGTGGCCGCGGCACCGTCGAGCAGCGGGCCGGGGCTGTAGTGAGTGCTCGCAGCGGCGGCTGCGGCGTGCAGCAGCGCTTGCGGCAGATAGGCAAACAATTCGCTGCCCGTGCGCGCATCGAACGCATGCAGCAAGCCATCGTTGGCACCCAGGTACAATACCTTGCGCCGCTGCAGCAGCAACTTGCGGTGCGAGCCATAGCCGGTGCCCGGCATGCCCAGTCCCGGTGCGCCCACGTACAGCAAATTGCCATGCGGCGCGGCGCCCAGGCTGCCCGTGCGGCGCCGCAAAAATCCTCCTGGCTGGCCCACCTCGTGCTTGCGCTCACCCAGCAGGTACGCCAGGCGCGCCTCGCCCTGCCCATCGCCGCCGTCGAATGCGCCGCGCTGGGCCGCATCGAGCCGCTGCCACGCCAGTTGCACCAGGCTGCCCTGGGCGTCGAGCGTATAGACGGGACGCAAGGATGCGGACGCCCCCTCCGGCACGGGCTTATCCTGTCCGCCCGCGCGCCACCATGGCTTGCCCGGGAACAGTGCACCATCGGCACCCACGGCAAAGGCGCTGCGCGACAAGGTCATGGTGCCATCGGCCAGGCGCACCTGCGTGTGAAACCAGTATGCGTCTTCCGTGCCGCTGGCCAGCGCCATCAGCGCCGGCCCCGCGAGCGTCGCCGGCAAGCTGCCCTTGTCGGCCGCCGCAAACGCTGCGCGCAATCCCCCGATCAGGGCGGCCGGATCGCTGCCGGGCAGGTAATGGGCGGGCCAGCGGCCATCCAGGCTCCACTCCTCCAGCGCGCTGCCCGCCGTGCTCTTGTAGGGGTTGGCGTCGCCGTTCGCATCGAGAAAACCACCATATTTTGCCGCCAGCAACAAGGGAGTAGCGGCCGGCGTGGCGGCGGGCACGGCCGCAGGGTCGCCTTGGCGCAAGTCGCCCGCATAGTGTTCGACGGGCGCCAGGCCGTCTTTCTTGCCGCCAGGGCGCAACGCCTGCACATGCGACCAGTAGGCCAGGCCGGCTGCATGGTAGCTGGCGCCGCCCGCGCCGTCGGCCAGCAGTTCCAGTGCCGCCAGTTCGGGCCGCGGCGCGGGATTGCCCTGCGCGGCGCCGCTTTCCAGGCTACCCACCGCATGCGTCCAGGCCATCGCATCGAACGGGGGCGGCGCAAAGCCATCCGCGGCGCGGGCGCGGTCGCCAGGCGCGGCGGGAGTAACTGGAAGATTGCCTGGCACGTAACGGTCGCCCGCCATGCCCCCATCGCCGAGGCTGACGACCACGTGGCGCTGGCAGCTGGCCGTTTGCGGATCGTTCCATGGAGTCACGACCGGCAAGCCGCCATCGTTGGCAGGCGGGGCCGTGGCGGGCGGCACCAAAACACTCGCCTGCCGGCCCTGCAGGTAGCGCAGCGATTCGTACAGCAATTCGGCCAGCGGCGCCGCCCCCGCGTACGCGCCGGGATGCCCGGCATTGCTGCGGCCCAGGCCATTGATGTAAGCGGTCACCCCGCCACCGGGGCCCGCGCCCTGGGCCTCAAGGTGGGATGGGGCTTGGGCCATATACACGCCGGTGGCGGGATTCCACTCGGCGTCGGGATTATCTTGCGGCAAAAAATCGGGCGCCGCCCAGCGCTGCCTGCCCACATGGGCCAGCGGCGCGCGCAGCACGCCGCCATACACGGGGCCGGCGCTGGCGGGCACGTCGTTCAAGTGGCCGAACACGCCCACGCGCACCCTGCCCCCATGGCGCTGCACGGCGCCCACCGGCTTGTAGTTCTTGCCATACGCCAGGCACAAGTCGTCGCGCAGCGGCCCTTCGACAGCGTCGCACACGCGCACGCGCGCAAGAAACACGCCGTGCGTGGCTGCGCCGCCGGGGGTATCGCACGAGCCGCCCGCAGGCTGGCTGAGGCTGGCATCGCCGAATAGCAAACGATTACGACAGGAAACAATAGCCAGTTGCGCCAGCGCAAACGGCGTCGCCGCCGACACGCCAGTCTGCAAGACCTTGCGCGGAAAAAAGACGGGATGAGCAAAGAAGTCGACGGGGCCGTCCGCATCGGGCAGGTAGGCGCGCTGCAGCACCGTCTTGCGTACCTCGTCGATGACGCGGTCGCCGCCCGTCAGGGCGTAACGGACGATGTCGAGCATGCTGGCGCTGGCCCAGTTGAGAAAGTTGCCGCTGAAACTGTCGCCGCCGCAACCGTGCAGCGCATCGGCCGGTTTCAGCACTGAGAAGTAAGCGGTCGCTACGCGCAAGTCCGGCAGCATGACGCCATCCTTGCTGCGATACGGATAGCTGTAGCACATGCGCGCATGGAAGTAACCGAAGTACTCGCGCTGCGGCGCATACTCGCCGCCATATGCGGCAGCGGCGGCAGCATGCGTGAGGGACAGGTTGAGAAGCAGATTCGGCGGCACCCTGGCGCCATGCAAGCCCGCGTCGGCCCGCTCCAGCGCCACCGGGGGCGCGGCGGCGGCCGCAACGGGGCCGCAAGTAAGGCAGGCCAAGCCGGCCAGCAGCAGCAGCAGCAGCAGCAACAGCGAGACGCGGCCGGCGCGCCGCCAGGCGGACAACAAAGCGGACCATAAAGCGGACCACGAAGCAGCGGACCATGCAGCCGGCCATGCAGCGGACGATAAAGCCCTCATGGCCCCGCTCCGGCCGCCTGCTTGCGGTAGTAGCTTTGCAGCACAATTTGCGTGCTTTCCTGCGCGCCGAAACCGATGGCCGTGATGCGGTACACATAGCTTTCCGTGGCCAGGCTGCCGGCCGCGGCTGCCGCCTGGGCGCCGGGCGGGTGAAACGACAGCAGTTCGATAAGGTAGCGAGGACGGCGCGACGGCAGGAAACCTTGACCCGTCTGCATCACGGCGCCCGTAAACTGGCCATACGGCACGGTGCGGCCGGCACTTGCCCCTTCGGCGCCATCCAGTTCCATGCTCAGCCAGAGAGCCGGCGCATCCGGCGGTGCGGGCAAGCACAAGCCCAGTGCGCCTCCCTCGCCGCAGCCATCCGCGAACCCAGCCGCGCTGTCCGGCGCGAAGAGGCTGCTGCGGCCCGGCGCGCCGGGCAAGCCTTCGATATCGTTCTGCGCATCCACCAATGCCTCCTCCGCCGCCTGAAACGCGATCTGCCGGTCGCGCTCGCCGCGCGCCGCCTTTTCTCCCTGCAAGGCCATCTGCGCTGCAGATATGCCCAGCAGCAAAATGATCACCAACAGGCACAGCACATACACGAGAGTGGCGCCACCGTCGCGCGTACGAGGTCGGCACCACGGTGCGCAACGGCGGACGCCCGCGCCAGCCATCGCGCCCCCGCCTAGGCCGGCCCGTTGCGCAGCACGATGCTCGTCTGCACCAGTTGCCGCAGCCGGGAACGCAATGCGGCGGGCAAGGCCGCGCGCGCGATACGCACACCCGTGTCGTCGTCGCCGTGCGCCTCCGCATACGCCGGGCCGAACAGGTCGAACTGCGCCGGCCCCAGTTCCGCCAGCTTGTCCACCTGGCCCGCCTCGCCATGCAGCAGCAGCGCCACGCGCACGCTGGCCACGCGCTTCCAGTGCGTGCGGCGGTGAAAATCGCGCTGGCGTGCGGCCGCATCCGCGCCGGCCAGCACCAGCGCCGCATCGTAGGCGTCGAGCGCGCTGGCGTTGACATACCGGTTCGCCACGCCGTCGGGCGGCGTATCCGTGTCGAGGCCATACAGCACCTGGAAACCGTCGACGCCACGGATGACGGCGTCCGCGCCCCAGCCGTTCGCGCCACGGTATTTGCAGCGCAGCTCGCCCTCGCCGTCGGCGCCCTGGGCCACATAGAAAATGCTCCAGCCCCGCTGCGCCTCCGTTTGCGCGGCGCCCACGCCGAAGCCGGCGCAATTGAGCACGGAACCGTCGCCGCCCTCGTCCTTGCCGGCGCCGTAATAGCGCAGGGCCAGCACATCGCTGCCATGCACGGCATCGGGCAACGCGCCGCTGATGCCTTCGCTGTTCTTGCCCAGGCTGTGCGCATCGAGCCCCGCGATATTCGCGCTGTCGTAGTCGGCATGGGCGACGGGCGCGGCGCTGCTGTCCCAATTCACGTACGCCGTCTGGCGCACGGCGCGGGCGATGGCATCGAGCGCATAGCGGCCATTGTCGTCCAGGCGCGCACTGGCGGACTGGTCGCCATAACTGCCGCTGGCCGCCAGCAGCATGGCGCTGGCGGCCAGCATCAGCAGCGCGCCCAGCGACAGGGCTACCAGCAATTCGAGCAGGCTCATGCCGCGATGCCGGCGCCTGCCAGCGCGCATGCCGTTCACGCCGTTCATGCGCCCCCTCCCCCCAGCTGGAATGCCAGCCTGGGCAGCGACTCGCCCGCCCCATTCACGGCGGGCGAGCCATCGGGCTGGCGGCCGCGCCAGCCCAGCTTGATGACGATGGGCGCGCCCTTGCCGCCGCTGCAAGCCCAGTGCAAGCCTTGGGCGGCGGCATCCCACGCGGGGACGTCGCGGCAGATACGCAGGCGCGCGCCGGGCAAGGCCGATTGCAGTTGCTGTTTCCATTCGGCGATATCGAATTGCGCCAGGTCGGCCCCGCTGCAGGCGGCAGCGCCAAAGCAGTCCGGCCCGCCGCCCGCGTCGGCGCCGTCCGCCGCCGCGTAGGCCACGTTCAGGTAGGGATTGCCCCCGTCGGGGCCATACATGAGCACGCTGTTCGCGCGCATGCGCTCGGCCATGCCGGCGGCCAGCTGCACGCCCGCCGACAGCAATGCCGACTCATGGCGCGCGCGCAGGGCATTCAGTTGCACGATGCTGGCGCCCAGCAGGCCCAGCGCCAACAGCAGCAGCGACACCAGCACCTCGACGAGGCTGCTGCCATCCATGGGACCACGCGTGCCGCTGTGCATGAGCTTCTCCTGCTGACAGAGTCAAACCCGGACCGGAACCGCGCAAACGCCCGGCCCAGCTACAAGATAGGCGCGCGCAAAAACTCGGGCATGAGGCAGCGCAAACGTCGCTGCAAAATAGGGAAAAGTGAGGAGAGAGACCGCGCCCGGATTGATCAGGCCGCTTGCCAGGCGGGCGCTGGCGTGGTGGAAACGGGGCGCGCAAGCGGCCCCGTCGTCGAACAAGAAGCTTCGCGCAAGCGTCAGGGCTTGCCGCGGGCCTGCCCCACTTCGGCAATCGCATCCTGGAACTCGGCCAGGTCCTCGAAATTCTTGTACACGGAGGCAAAGCGGATATAGGCGATTTTGTCCAGGCGCTTGAGTTCCTGCATGACGAGCTCGCCGATATAGCCGGAATCGACTTCGCGCAAGCCGCTGGTCAGCAGTTTTTCCTGGATGGATGCGATGGCCGTATCCACGGAGGCGGCCGCGACGGGGCGCTTGCGCAAGGCCAGCATCAAACTGCCGCGCAACTTATCCGCAGCGAACTCCGTCCGGCTGCCATTCTTTTTGACGACGGCCGGCATGATAAGTTCAATGCGCTCATACGTGGTGAAACGCTTGTCGCATTTGCCGCAACGGCGGCGGCGCCGTATGGCATCCCCTTCCTCCGATACGCGCGTATCGAGAACCTGGGTATCGCCGTGCTGGCAAAATGGACATTTCATGGGCTGGATACAACTTTATAGTAATAATTACGGGAAATCGCCGCCCTTAAATGAAAGGGCGCCCGAATCACTCCGGGCGCCCTGGGGCACGACTGGAATGTGTCAGACAGAATCTTACTCCGTATGACACATTCTGGACAAATAATTATGCAGCGTACACAGGGTGCGCGTCGGCCAGCACTTTCACGGCCGCTTTCACGCGCTCGATGGTGGCGGCGTCATGCGGATTGTCCAGCACGTCGGCGATCAGGTTGCCCACTTCTTCCGCTTGCGCTTCCTTGAAACCGCGCGTCGTCATCGCCGGGCTGCCCAGGCGGATGCCCGAGGTGACGAACGGTTTTTGCGGGTCGTTCGGGATGCCGTTCTTGTTGCAGGTGATGTGCGCGGAACCGAGGATGGCTTCGGCTTCCTTGCCCGTCAGGTTCTTGGCGCGCAGGTCGACCAGCATGACGTGCGATTCGGTGCCGCCGGAGACGATGCGCAGGCCGCGCTTGATCAGGGTTTTTGCCAGCACGTCGGCGTTCTTGATCACTTGCTTCTGGTACTCGACGAATTCAGGGCTCAGCGCTTCCTTGAAGGCGACGGCCTTGCCGGCGATCACGTGCATCAGCGGGCCGCCCTGGATGCCGGGGAAGATGGCCGAGTTGATGGCTTTTTCGTGTTCGGCCTTCATCAGGATGATGCCGCCGCGGGGGCCGCGCAGCGATTTGTGCGTGGTCGAGGTGACGAAGTCGGCGAACGGCACCGGGTTCGGGTACAGGCCGGCGGCGATCAGGCCGGCGTAGTGGGCCATGTCGACCATGAAATAGGCGCCCACTTCCTTGGCGATCTTGCTGAAGCGTTCGAAGTCGATCTTTTTCGAGAACGCGGACGCGCCGGCGATGATCAGCTTGGGCTTGCGTTCGCGCGCCAGGCGTTCCATCGCCGCGTAATCGATGTCTTCTTCCGCCGTCAAGCCGTACGACACCACGTCGAACCACTTGCCCGACATGTTCAGCGGCATGCCGTGGGTCAGGTGGCCGCCTTCGGCCAGCGACATACCCATGATCAGGTCGCCTGGTTTCAACATGGCAAAGAACACGCCCTGGTTCGCCTGCGAGCCGGAATTCGGCTGCACGTTCGCGCATTCGGCGCCGAACAGCTGCTTGACGCGGTCGATGGCCAGTTGCTCGGCCACGTCCACGTATTCGCAGCCGCCGTAGTAGCGCTTGCCTGGATAGCCTTCGGCGTATTTGTTCGTCAGTTGCGAGCCCTGCGCTTCCATTACGGCTGGCGACGTATAGTTTTCCGACGCGATCAACTCGATGTGATCGTGCTGGCGCACGTTTTCTTTTTGAATGACGGCGAACAGTTCAGGGTCGACGTTGGCGAGGTTGTGATCTTTTGCAAACATGTAAAAACTCCAAGTATGAGGGTGCTTGTACTGGCAGGTTGGATCGAATGAGGGGAGCCGGCGTTAAGTGAATAACAACATTTGACAGGCAGCCTCTTCGTGCATTTCCATAGTGGCTACCCAGGCGAACGGCTGATGAAAAATCTCACGTTTCCCGGTGGGTGTCCACCTTTCGCCGGTTTGCCGATCGCCATCCAGGCAGATCGCCGACTTTTCGCCAGTCACGTGAGACGTAATGGAAGTCAAATTGTAAGTTAAGTGCCCAAATTGAGCAAGGAATGCAGCGCTGCCGCTATAATCGCCGCGCGCCGCCGCAGCCCGGGCATGGCCACAGGCCGTTCCCCGTGCAAGGCAGCGGCTCTTAAGCTGGACTTAAACCTGGCCATGGCATGTAAGCGTATGTTACGAGGCTTGCCATTGTGTACCCTGGATTTACAATGCTGCGGTGCAACTTATATGCAGCTTTCGCATGGCTTTCCAGCAAGCGCCCACAGTCACAAGAAGAAAAATCGCGTAAAATGTTGCTCAATCTCACTACTGGCGCAATAAACATGCCTTCAGTCTTTACCTGGAACGTACGTGTCTACTATGAAGACACCGACGCCGGCGGCATCGTGTATTACGCGAACTACCTGAAATTCTTCGAACGCGCGCGCACCGAATGGCTGCGCGCCATCGATGTGGGCCAGCAGGCATTGCTGGAACAGCACGACGCGATGTTCGTTGTCAAAAGCGTCAACGCCGACTATCATGCGCCAGCCAGGCTCGATGACACGGTAAAATTAACATTAAGCATAGAAAAAATGGGGCGCGCCTCCATCGTTTTCCTGCAACAAGCCTGGTGCGGCGACCGCCTGCTGAACACGGCCCGCGTCAAGATCGGCTGCGTCGACTCGGCATTGCGCCCGCGCGCCGTGCCTGATGCAGTAGCGGCCCGCATGCGCGACGCCTGAGCCCTACCCGCCACCCCCGGACAATTCACCCAACAGACTGCCAGCCAATGAACGTTACACAAGATCTTTCTTTCCTCGCGCTCATCACCAATGCCCACCTGATCGTGCAACTGATCATGGCCCTGCTGCTGCTGATTTCCCTGACCAGCTGGACCTACATTTTCCGCAAGATGTTTGCCGTGCGCCAGGCGCGCAAGCAGACCATCGAATTCGAACGCAGCTTCTGGGCCGGCGGCAACCTGCATGCGCTGCACCAAAACGCCAGCGGCAACCGCGACCAGAGCGGCGCGCTGGCCCGCATCTTCGATGCCGGCATGGGCGAATTCATCAAGGGCAAGGCCTCGTACGGTTCGCGCGAAGCGCTGGACGTCGGCGCCGTGCTCGACGGCGCCCGCCGCGCCATGCGCGCCGCCTTCCAGCGTGAAATGGACGTGCTCGAATCGCACCTGGCCTTCCTCGCCTCCGTCGGCTCCGTCTCGCCCTACATCGGCCTGCTCGGCACCGTATGGGGCATCATGAACGCCTTCCGCGGCCTGGCCAACGTGCAGCAAGCCACCCTGGCCGCCGTCGCGCCCGGCATTGCCGAAGCGCTGATCGCCACCGCCATCGGCCTGTTCGCGGCGATTCCCGCCGTCGTTGCCTACAACCGTTTTTCGCACGACATCGACCGCCTGGCGATCCGCTTCGAGAGCTTCGTCGAGGAATTCTCCAACATCCTGCAGCGCCAGTCGCGCTAAGAGGGAGCAAGGTCCATGGGTTCCTCATTCAATAGCGGCGGCATGCGGGGCGGCCGTGGCCGCAAGTTCAAGTCCGAGATCAACGTCGTGCCGTATATCGACGTGATGCTGGTGCTGCTGATCATTTTCATGGTGATGCCGTCGTCGAACAATCCCAGCGTGGTGAACCTGCCCAACGCGGAAAAGTCGGCGAAACCGCCCGACGACTATATCCAGATCGTGCTCAAGCCGAACGGTTCGCTGTCGATCGGCCTGATCGGCAAGGAGCAGCAGGCGCCGGAAACGGAACCGAACCGCGACGCCCTGCTGCGCAAGCTGCGCGGCTTGCACGAGACCAATCCCGAGTATCCCGTGATGATCGCGGGCGACAAGGAAAGCAAGTACGACGATGTGATCCAGCTCATTTCGGAAGCGAAAAAGATGGGCATTACCCGCGTCGGCCTGGCCACCAAGTAAGCGCAGCATCCTGTTTCCAGACTTGACCGTTTTTAGATAGACTAGACTTTGCAGACCAAACAAATCGACCATGTACTCGGCAAGCCCTACAGCGTGCCGCGCGAACGCAGCCGCTGGCCCTCGCTGGGCCTGGCGCTGGCGATGCACCTTGGCCTGCTGTTTTTCCTGTGGGTAGGCGTACACTGGCAAAATACGGAACCTGTGGCCGTCGAAGCGGAAGTATGGGACATGCAGGTGCAGACGGCCGCGCCGCCGCCCGAGGTGGCGACGGCACCGGAGCCGACACCGACCCCGCCGCCGGAACCGCAAGTGGAACAGCCGGCCCCGCCGCCACCGCCGCCCGTGGCCGCGCCCGAGCCGAAGGTCGACCTGCGCGAGGCGGAGATCGCCCTGGAACGCAAGAAAGCCAAGCTGAAGGAAGAAAAAGACAAGGCGGCTGCGGAAGAACGCCGCAAGCAGGAATTGAAGGAACGCGAGGAAGAAAAGCGCGAACTGGAAAAACAGAAGCAGAAAGAAAAAGACAAGGCTGAAAAGCTGGAAAAAGAAAAGGCCGACAAGCTGGAGAAAGCCAAGCTGGCCAAAGAGAAAGAAAAAGCGGCGGAAGAAAAAGCCGAGAAAGAACTGTCCGATAAAAAAGCGGCGGCGGAAAAAGCGGCCAAGGCGAAAAAAGCGGCGGAAGAAAAGAAAGCCGCCGACAAGGCGCGTGACGCGGAAATGCGCCGCATCACGGGCGCGGCGGGCGCCGGCACGACGGGCACGGCCGCGAAAGCGACCGCGCCACGCAAGGACAGCGGCTATGTCGCTGCCCTGACGAGCAAGATCAAGAGCAATATCGCGTACAGCGGTAGCACGGACGTGCCGGGCAACCCGCGCGCCGTGTTCAAGATCGAGCAACTGCCAACTGGGGAAATTATTTCGGTCCGAAAGATTAAAAGTAGCGGCCTGCCGGCGTACGACAGCTCGGTGGAAAACGCCATTAATAAATCGTCGCCACTGCCGAAGAAAAAAGACGGCACCGTGGAACGCGAGATTGAACTCATATTCGAGATGAAGGATTTGCCTAAATGATGACCATGAAAAAAATGAGCTATGTCGTGCTCTGCGCCGGCCTGATGCTGGGAGCGTCGGGCGCCCAGGCGCAGCTGCGCGTGGAGATTACGGGGATCGGCAGCAACCAGATCCCGGTGGCTGTCGCCAGCTTTGTCAATGAATCGGCGGCGCCGCAATCGCTGTCGGGCATCATCAAGGCCGACCTGGCCCGCAGCGGCGTGTTCAAGCTGATCGACGCCGATGCGCCCGTGGCGGAAACGGCGCCCGTCAGCTACGAGCAGTGGAAGTCGCGCGGCGCCGATGCGCTGGCGGCCGGCACCGTGCAAAGCATGGCCGATGGCCGCCTGGACGTGCGCTACAAGCTGTTCGACACCATCAAGGGTGCGCAGATCTCCAGCATGAACAATGCGGCCGCGCCCCAGTTCAACCGCCTGCTCGCGCATAAAATCGCCGATGACATCTATGAGAAGCTGACGGGCGTCAAGGGTGCGTTCGCCACGCGCATCGCCTACGTCACGCAATCGGGCCGCGAATACCGCCTGGAAGTGGCCGACGCCGATGGCGAAGGCATCCAGGTCGCCCTGCGCTCGAACGAGCCCATCATTTCGCCATCGTGGTCGCCGGACGGCACCAAGGTCGCGTATGTGTCGTTTGAAAAGAAAAAGCCCATCGTCTACGTGCAAAACCTGGTGACGCGCCAGCGCACCATCGTATCGAATGAAAAAGGCAGCAACTCCGCGCCGAGCTGGAGCCCGGACGGTTCGCGCCTGGCCGTGGCCCTGTCGCGCGATGGCCATACCCAGGTCTACACCGTCAATGCCGACGGCAGCGGCTTGCGCCGCGTCAGCAGCAGCAGCGGCATCGATACGGAACCCCAATTCTCGGCCGATGGCCAGAGCATTTACTTCACCAGCGATCGCAGCGGCGGACCACAAATCTACCGCATGTCGGTCAACGGCGGCGAAGCCAAGCGCGTGACGTTTGGCGGCCCCTACAACATCAGCCCGCGGATTTCGTCCGACGGGAAGACACTCGCTTATATTTCCCGTCGCGACGGCAATTTCCAGCTCTACGCGCTCGACCTGGCTAGTGGCCAGGAACTGCGCCTGTCGGACACCGCCAACGACGAATCACCGAGCTTTTCGCCCAACGGGAAATATATCATGTACGCGACCGAATCCGGACGACGCAAGTCGCTGGCAGTGGTATCGGTGGATGGCCGCGTCAAACAGCGTTTGACTACGCAAGCTGGCAATATCAAGGAGCCCACCTGGGGTCCTTTCATGAAGTAAATGCTGTACAGTTTCACCTTTAACCATGACCCGGAGAATAAAAATGAGTAACTTTAAAAGTTTGGCTTTCATCGCCGCTACCGCAGCCCTGCTGTCCGCCTGCAGCACCCCAGTTAAAGTAGCAGAAACCCCAGTGGTTGAGCGCGCTCCTGAAAAAGCAGCTCCAGCACCAGTTGACACCCGTCAAGTTCAGCCAGTGACGACCGCATCGGTCGATCCGCTGGACGATCCAAAAGGCGTGCTGGCCAACCGCAGCATCTACTTCGACTTCGACAAATACGTCGTGCGCGAAGCGGACACCCCAGTCGTGCAAAACCACGCTGCCTACCTGGTAAAAACCCCAGCCC
The DNA here is from genome assembly GCF_009208755.1 of Janthinobacterium sp. FT14W. Classification (NCBI taxonomy): domain Bacteria; kingdom Pseudomonadati; phylum Pseudomonadota; class Betaproteobacteria; order Burkholderiales; family Oxalobacteraceae; genus Janthinobacterium; species Janthinobacterium sp. FT14W. Next base: position 26,903 of record NZ_WFLL01000028.1, read on the forward strand.
GCAAGATCCTGATCCAAGGTAACACCGATGAACGCGGCGGCGCCGAGTACAACCTGGCCCTGGGCCAGAAACGTGCTGAAGCAGTGCGCAAGTCGATGGCAGCCCTGGGTGTGCCGGAAGGCCAGATGGAAGCCGTGTCGCTGGGCAAAGAAAAGCCTAAAGCACAAGGCAGCAACGAAGCAGCATGGGCTGAAAACCGCCGCGCTGACATCGTTTATTGATGTTGACAGGTGAGCGCCGCAGCATTGACGCTTACCTAACTGGCCAGTCATAGGCATAATAATGGGGCGCAGCGCGGTGATTCACCGCCCGGCGCCCCGTTTGCATGTTTGCGTAACCTTTGAAAGCCCGACCCATGATGACATTCTCGAAAGCCGGCGTTGCCGCCGCCTTGATGGCCGCGTTTGCCTACCTGCCCCTGCACGCCAACGCCGCCCTGTTCGACGACGACGAAGCGCGCAAGGCCATCCTGGAGCTGCGCGCCAAGGTCGACGCAATGGCGCGCGACCTGAACAGCCGCATCGACGCCAAGGCGGACAAGACCAGCACCTTGAGCCTGCTCAACCAGCACGACCAGACCATGCAGGAGATCGCCCGCCTGCGCGGCCAGATCGAAGTACTGGGCAATGACCTGGCGAACACGCAAAAGCGCCAGAAGGATTTCTACACCGATATCGACGCGCGCCTGCGCAAGCTCGAGCCGCGCCAGGTCACCATCGACGGCCAGGAAGCGGCCGTGGGCGTGTCCGAGCAAAGCGCGTATGAAACGGCGTTCGGCCAGTTCAAGTCGGGCGACTACAAGGGCGCCGTCACGGCACTGGATGCCTTCGTGAAACGCTATCCGGAATCGGCCTACGCGGCCAATGCGCAATACTGGCTGGGCAACGCCTATTACGCCCAGCGCGACTGCAAGAGCGCCATCACGGCCCAGCAGGCAGTGCTGAAGAACTATCCGGACAGCCCGAAGGCGGCCGACGCCATGCTCAACATCGCCAGCTGCTACACGGAGCTGAAAGACAAGGCAAACGCCACCAAGACACTGAACGCCCTGATCTCGCGCTACCCGGACTCCAGCGCGGCCCAGACGGCCAAGGAACGGGCCGGCAAAAAGTAAAAGCGGGGAAAAAGTTGCCCGTTAGGTTTGACAGAATCCCGGGCACCCCCTATAATCTTTCTTCTTCGGGTCGTTAGCTCAGCTGGTAGAGCAGCGGACTTTTAATCCGTTGGTCGCAGGTTCGAATCCCGCACGGCCTACCACGAATACGCAGTACTGATCTGCTTGCGAGTTGTTATAGCAAGCATTTTTTTACGGCACAGTGTTACCGAAGTTGTTGTAAAAAGTTTTTGGGTCGTTAGCTCAGCTGGTAGAGCAGCGGACTTTTAATCCGTTGGTCGCAGGTTCGAATCCCGCACGGCCTACCAAATACTATGAAGAAGCCAACCGTTCGCGGTTGGCTTTTTTGTTTTCGGCAACGTCCGAATTTGAGACGACGGAAGCAGCCGAAACCTATGGCCGCTGGTTTCGCGCAAAAGTATCGACATCACTACATGATGACCGCCCTGCCCGTCCACATGAGGCGGTCATGGCGCGACTGAGGAAAATCGTCGCAGCCCAGCCTGATGACCATGCTGCCGATTCCATGGAAGACTGAAGTGCAGGCAGATCTGACCGCGGCCCTCGCCTACATCGCGCAGCGCAACCAGGCAGCAGCACTTCAGCCTTACGACGACATCGACAACGCGGCCTCACAACTTCCGCATCATCCTCACCTGGGCCGAACTGACAGAATTGTCGGCACGCGTGAACTGCTTGCCCACCCAGACCATGTCGTCGCATATCGCGTTGACGCAAGCGCGATGGAAATTCTTGCCGTCATGCATACACGGCAACTATATCCCTGAGCAACAATCCCCTGCCCTTGGCAGGCCGGACGCCAGCGCTTAACGCGACGCCAGCACCGGCCTCCCCGCCAGATGCGCGAGAACACCACCCATCACCCGCCCCAGCGGCACCTCCACCCAGCGGTGAAACGCGGCGCCCGCCGCCAGGCTGGCACCCCAGGCCGTCAGCATGCCCAGCGCCTGCCACTCCGGCTCAAGCGGGACATAGGCAGTGAACAAGGCATTGACCAGCAGGCTGACGGGAAAGTGCACGAGGAAGACGGCGTACGAGATGCGGCCCAGCGCATTGACGATGTTCCAGGCCCGGCCATGGGAAGGCGTGCGGGCGCGGCCGAACAGGCACAGTGCGCAGGCGACGACCAGGGCCAGGGCGATGCGGCTGCGGTAATCGATGGCCAGGGCCAGCAGGACGGGCGCGGCGGCCATGGTCATGAGCAGGGCCATGGCGGCGGGCTTGCGCCCGGGGTCGCCGGCCCACCAGGCCAGCATGCCCAGGCCATAGCTGCCGAAGAAATACGGCGCCCAATTGTCCCATCCCGCGTCGAGATTGAAATACAGCAAGGAAAAAGTGATGCCCGCAGTGACGGACAGCGGCATCAGCCAGTGCCCGCGCCGCTGGCCCGCCAGGCGGCCGCCCAGCCACAACAGCGATACCGTCAGCATATACAGCTGGAAATCGATGGCCACGTACCAGGCGCCGGCCGACAGCGATTCATAGCCCAGCACGCCATGCAGCAGCAGGGCATGGGCGCTCAGCTGCCCCAGGGTGACGGCGGCCGACATGGAATCGTGCATCATCCAGATGCCGGCCACGGGCGTGATGACAGCCGCCAGCAAGGTGGCGGCCAGGAAAGGCGGCGCCAGCTTGGCATAGCGGCGCCAGACGGCTTGCAGCGGGGCAGCGATGCCAGGGCGGCCGGCAGGCGAGAGGGATTTGGCGACCAGGAAGCCGCCGATGACGAGAAACACTTGCACGGCGATGCGCGCGCTGCCGCCCAGCCAGTCCAGCAGCGCGGGCCACAGGGGCTGCACGTAGTCGGACATGGGGCCATAAAACGCCAGGTGGTGCAACACGATCAGCTGCGCCGCACCCGCCTTTAATACATTGATCCAGCCAAACTGCGGACGATGTGCCAGGTCCGCCTGTGATACCGCTGCTGCTGCCGTCATTCCCATCCCTTGCCATGCCAGGCAGTGTCGCCAGCCCATCGCGCAACAGGCGCGCGGCCGAGGATTTACCGAAAGGCCGACATCATAGCCGAGTCGGGAAGTTGGCGGGGCACGGCAGGCGGCTACGCTGCCGGCTTTTCCGCCTGCGGCGGCTCGGACGCCAGGGGCTGCTGCGCCAGGATCGCCTCCAGCAAGCCGGGGAAGCGGCTCTCGATGTCGGCGCGGCGCAGGGTGTTCATGTGCGTGGTGCCCGCGTTTTCCGTGTAGACGAGGCCCGCTTCGCGCAAGACCTTGAAATGGTGGGAGACGGTCGATTTCGGCCGCCCGCCATCGAGGTCGCCGCAGGCGGCCGCGTCGACTCTGGCCAGGTGGCGCACGATGTCGAGGCGGATGCTGTCGCTCAAGGCGTACAGCACGCGCTCGAGGACGAATTCGCTGGCGGAGGGATGTTTGTGTGGACGCATGAGCAGAATCATACCGCATCGGCTATACTAATTCCATTCTTCGAATATTTACGAACTACCGAATCAGCATCCAGCCGCTTTTCCTTCAATCATTCAATCAAGATAAAGGCCACCATGTCCGCCCTCTTCCAGCCCTACACCCTCAAAGACATCACCTTGCGCAACCGCATCGCCGTGCCGCCCATGTGCCAGTACATGGCCGTCGATGGCCAGGCCAACGACTGGCATCTGTCGCATTACGCGGGCATGGCCCGGGGCGGCGCGGGCCTGGTGATCGTCGAAGCGACGGCCGTGGCGCCCGAAGGCCGCATCACGCCCGGCTGCACGGGCATCTGGAACGATGACCTGGCGCAGGCGTTCGTGCCGGTGGTAAAGGCCATCAAGGCGGCCGGTTCCGTGCCCGGCATCCAGATCGCCCACGCAGGCCGCAAGGCCAGCGCCAACCGCCCATGGGAAGGCGACGACCATATTCCCGAAGGCGACGCGCGCGGCTGGCAAACCATCGCGCCGTCCGCCATCGCCTTTGGCGGCGGCTTGCCGAAGGTGCCGCGCGCCATGGACCTCGACGATATCGCCCGCGTGAAACAGAACTTCGTCGACGCGGCCGTGCGCGCCCGCGAAGTGGGCTTCGAATGGCTGGAACTGCACTTCGCCCACGGCTACCTGGCGCAAAGCTTCTTTTCCGCCCACGCGAACCAGCGCGACGACATCTATGGCGGCAGCGTGGAAAACCGCAGCCGCTTCCTGCTTGAAACATTGAAAGCCGTGCGCGCAGTGTGGCCCGAGCACCTGCCGCTGACCATCCGCTTCGGCGTGCTGGAATTCGACGGCCGCGACGAGCAGACCCTGCTCGAATCGATAGCCCTCGTGCGCCAGTTCAAGGATGCCGGCATGGATATGCTCAGCGTCAGCATGGGCTTCACGATTCCCGACGTATCGATTCCGTGGGGCCCCGCCTTCATGGGCCCGATTGCAGAGCGCGTGCGGCGCGAAGCGGGCGTGCCCGTCTCGTCCGCCTGGGGCTTCGGCACGCCGGCCATCGCCGAGCGCGTCGTCAAGGACGAGCAGCTGGACCTGGTGATGGTGGGCAAGGCGCACCTGGCCAATCCCCACTGGGCCTATTTTGCCGCCAAGGAATTGCAAGTCGAGCGCGCCTCGTGGGTGATGCCGGCGCCGTACGCGCACTGGCTGGAACGCTACTGATCGCCTTTCGCCTTCGCCGCTGCCGGATGCCCCTCCAGGGGCAATTCCGGCAAGAACAGCAAGGCGAGCAGCCCCAGCAACAGCAGCACGGCGCCGGCGCCAAACACGCTGGCAATCGCGTGGCGGTAGACTTCCACCGTCTGCACGGCCGCGTGCGCACCCAGCGCCGAAACGGCTTCCACGCCATGCTGGTGCAGCTGGCGCGCAAGAATGGCGCCCGACGCCGTCACGCCCAGCAAGCCGCCCAGCGAACGGAAGAAGGCCAGCATGGCCGTGCCCACGCCGCGCCGCGCCAGCGGCAGCGCATTCTGCACGGCGATCGTCATGTTCGGCATTACCAGGCCCAGCCCCGTGCCGAGGAAGAAGATGGCCGGCTCGATGATCCAGTAACCGCGCGACGTTTCCATGGCCCAGGCCAGCACGGCAAACGCCAGCAGCGCCACGGCCAGCCCCGCCACCTGCACCATCTTGTACTTGCCCGAGCGCGACAGCACCCGGCCGTTGAACATCGACGACGCCACCAGCCCCACCATCATGGCCACCGTCATCACGCCGGACTCCGCCGGGCTCGTGCCCATCACCAGCTGGAAGAACAGGGGGAAGAAGACGCTGGCGCCCATCAGGCCCATGAAGGTCATGGCCATCACCAGGCTGGCGATATTGAAGGTGCGGTTCCCGAACAGGTCGGGCGGCAGCACGGGTTCGTCCACCCGCCCCACGTGGAAGGCCAGCCAGATACCCAGCAGCACGGCGACGCCGCCGCTCACCTTGACGGCCAGCGCATCCCACGGCCACTCCGTGCCGCCCAGGGCCAGCACCAGCAGCGCCGCCGTGATGGCGCCCGTCAGCAGGACGGACCCCAGGTAATCGATCTTGTGCGCATGCGTGCGCACGGGTTTGCGCATGGCGCGCGCGATGATGACAAAGGCGGCGGCGGCGATGGGCAGGTTCACGTAGAAAATCCAGTGCCACGACAGGGCATCCGTGATGACGCCGCCCAGCACGGGCCCCAGCACGCTGGTGACGGCAAACACGATGGGCACCATGCCCTGCCGCTTGCCCCGCTCGGCGGGCGGCACGATGTCGCCGATGATGATCTGCGCCAGCGGCATGAAGCCGCCCGCCCCCAGACCCTGGATGGCGCGGAAGATGATCAGCTCCGTCATGTTCTGCGCCAGCCCGCACAGCACGGAACCGAGCAAAAAGGTCAGCAGGGCCGTGAAGATCATGGGACGGCGACCATACTGGTCGGCCAGCTTGCCATATAAAGGCATGGTTGCCGTCGAGGCCAGCACATAGGCCGTGACCACCCACGACAGGTGCGCCATGCCGCCCAGGTCGTCGACGATGCGCGGCAGGGCCGTGGCGACGATGCTCTGGTCCAGCGCACCGAGGCCCAGCACGGCCATCAGGCCCAGGTAGATGGCGCGCACTTCGCGCTCGGTGACGGGCTTGGCCGCCTCTTTTGCTGCGCCCGCGGCGTGATCGTGGCCGCTCATGCCTGGCCAATCTCGAGCAACGGCTGCATGGCGGCAGCCAGCGCGTCCATCTGCTGCGGCGACAGGCGGGCGATGCGCCGCGCCAGCGCATCGCGGCGGCGCGCGCGCAAGGTGTCGAGGATGGCCAGGCCTTGCGCGGACAGGTGCAGGCCCGAGCGGCGCCGGTCCTGCGGATCGGGCGCGCTGCGCTCGACGAGCCCCGCCACCTCCAGCGCCTTGACCTGGGCGCTGACGGTAGGCCCGCGCACGTTCTGCAGGCGCGCCAGCGCGGCCACGCCGATGCCGGGCTGCTCGTGGATCAGCGCCAGCAGCATGTATTGCATCATCGATACGCCGCCTTCCAGCTCGCCCCCTTCGCGCTGCATGGAGCGCAGCAGGCGCTTGAACGCCGCGCGCAATTCATCGGACAGCGCCAGCGCGCGCTCGGGGATGGGAAAGTCTGCGTCAGGGGTCATGGAATCATCAATATAGGTAGGCTATCTATCCATATTAGTCCGCGTATGCCTGCCACGCAAGGCTTTTTTCCACCCATATCCCGTCCAGCCCTTCCCAAAACCACCGTTGGCCGTCATAATAGCCGCCCTTGGGTCGTTAGCTCAGCTGGTAGAGCAGCGGACTTTTAATCCGTTGGTCGCAGGTTCGAATCCCGCACGGCCTACCAAGATTCAGCCGTCAGCATGGCAAACATGTTGATACGGCACGGCGTTACCGCAGTTGTTGTACAGTTTTTGGGTCGTTAGCTCAGCTGGTAGAGCAGCGGACTTTTAATCCGTTGGTCGCAGGTTCGAATCCCGCACGGCCTACCAAATACTTCAGAAAAGCCAACCGTTCGCGGTTGGCTTTTTTGTTTCTGACTGCCCATCGCACATTTCGAAGAAACTTCACCATCCGGCCAGCCTCACACCGCTCCTAGGCGGTCAATTGCTTTACCGAGTGTAGTTCGATCAATATAGACTGGATGCTTTCAATAGCAAGCCTAAAAAATCGTCCATATCTTCACGACAATATCAGCTCACATCCCACATATCCAAAGCGCACGCTACCCAAAGGTATCAGGCTTACCATTCAATTCAGTAGATGATCGCCCCGCCCGCGCCCCAAGCGGGCCAGAAATAAACCATCAGCAGAAACGGTAAGCAAACAACTGATATCCCGCATGAAGGCTGGCAACACCTCAATTATGGGACAAGTCTCATCCTCCAGCACATTGAAATTATTTTGATCAGCGTATGGATGGAGTATCCTTTCCTTCAAACATAGAATAAGCATTTCAGCCAGATCAGCGAACTTCAACATTCGATAAGCAAACACGGAGCGACTATGCCTAGCGAAAATCCGACCATTCCCGTCGAAGTGTCGTCACTTGCGGAATACATGGCCTGGAAGAAAGCAACGACGCCTATTCCTAATGGCGAAGGCTATGCCCTGTTCTACCGGGGCCATGCAGATGCAGCGTACGTGCTTGAGCCGACTGTATACCGGATCAAAGAAGGAAAGTCGTTCAGGACTGTCGAGCACGAGTTGTACGAAGAGCTCATGCGGCTTGATCCCGTTGCATTTTCCAACGACAAGTCGGTTTTCGAACGGTTGGTAAGAATGCAGCATTATGGCCTGCCTACCCGGCTTCTGGATCTTACGCATAGCCCTTTGATTGCACTGTTTTTTGCATGTTGCAGTCATGAGGAAACAGACGGCGAAGTAATTTTCTTCCACTGGAAAACGGAGGAGGTGTACCAACCTTCCGACGTGCCCGACGCGTCTCTTGCCGGAGTCCGCGTGAGCGCGGAGTTTTCAGCCATAGGCCGGGATATCATCGACCGGTTGAAGAGTTTCTTCGCCGAAGAAGCAGCATTTGATTATGGCCACGCGGGAGTTAACAGCGACAGGAACGCTTTTCTACATGCGGCAATCACCGAGCTTGATAAGTTAGCAGAAGGTGATTTCCTGATACAGTCGCTGGCGATAAAAACTATTGAAGAAAAACTTATCAGCGGATTCATCAATCCGTGGAGAGATAGACTGGACATTGAAAGGAAGGAATTAGGATTGACTCGCGCAGCGCTGGCCATATCGGAAAGCCAGACCTTTCTCGAAAGATTCCAGAACCGGTTCGTGGATCGACGCTTGGCATTCATCGATTCTGTATGCCGCCAGCTTAAAATCGAGAATAATTCCGAGCGGAACAGTCTAGGTAGATTCCTGATGCAGTTCACGCATTTCTATTTCGCATACGCACCTGTCAACAATGAGCGTATTCGCCGCCAACAGGGTGCCTTTATCATCTGCAGCCCAGCCAGTACAAGTTTATGGAAGGTTGAAAACCATAAGACGCCAGACAAGATCCGTATCAAGGGGGCGGCCAAAAAAGCCATCCTGGCTGAATTGGCGGATTTGGGCGTCACCAGGAGCTACGTTTTCCCCGAGCTTCCAGAACAGGCAGCGGAGGCACAGCGACGCTACCCAGCCCGTTAATATCCTTCACCAGACAGTTCCAAGGAGGGGATCGGTAGGATCGGGGTCAAGTCCGGCATTCGTACACAGCGTCAGCCTTGGCCGTCTCTATCTACAGCAAGTTGCGCTTTATCAAGTACCGATTTTGCTCGATTAACTGCCCTCCCCATACCTCCCCGGCGTAACTCCCATCACGCGCCGGAACATGGCGATGAAGGCGCTGACGTTGCCGTAGCCCAGGTCCAGCGCAATTGACGTGACGGGCTGGCCGGCAGCCAATAGTTCCAGGGCGCGCAGGATGCGGGCGCGCTGGCGCCAGGCTGTTGGCGTAAAACCCGTCTCCAACGTGAAACGGCGGGTAAGAGTGCGCGGCGACACGCCGGCCCGGGCGGCCAGCGCTTCCACGCCCCGCTCGTCGGCCAGGTCGTCGAGCACGGCGCGCGCCACGTGCAGCAGGCGCGGGTCCGTGGGGAGCGACAAGCCGAACGGCTCGTGCGGCGCGGCGGCGATCTCGTCGAGGATCACGCCTGCCACCCGGACTTGGCGCGCGTCCAGCGCACCGTCGTCCCAGACGCTGGCGCGGGCCACCGCCTCGCGCAGCAGGCCCGAGACGCGCATCACGCACGGCGCGGCAGGCAAGGTGGCGCAACTGGCCTCGTCCACATACACGCTCCAGCCCGCAAACGGGCCATGCGAACGCAGCGCGTGGACGTGATGGGGCGGCATCCACACGCAGTGGCTGGCCGGCACCACCCACTGTCCGCGGTCGGCGGCAACGGAAAGCAAGCCCCGCATGGCGCCGAACAGCTGGCCGCTGGCGTGGCGGTGCGGCGGCGTCACCCGCTCCTGCGGCTGGGACATGCGCATGGCGCGCAGCGTCGGCGGCAAGATTGGCGGATTTGACGTATCGATAGGCATAAACAACGCAGGCAAGACAATCCCGCCATCATACAGTGGAGTCTTTCCATTATTCAGGAGTACAGCATGCGTGCAGAAAACGTGTTGGCGGATCAACAAAACCAGGGCCAGTTCAATGGCGTCACCGTGCGCAAGGGCACGGTAGGGGCGTTCCTGGCCAACGCCCGGCTGTGGCTGGACGACACGAGCAGCAGCGCCGAAAAGGCCATCGCCGAACGCGACATCCTCGACGCCCTGCCCGCCCTGCACGCGCTGGGACTGTTCGACATCGTGCAAGTGCGCGATGCGGCGCTGCGCGAACTGGTATCGCCATCGGGCAAGTAGGCGGCACCGGCTCGTCGCCGGCGCGCATTTCCTCTATCATGCTGCTTTGCCCGCCTTCGCACCCGCCATGCCGTTTACCATTGCCGCTCCCGTCCACAGCGAACTGATCATCAAGAAAAGCCGTTTCATCGGTTGCGTGCAGCCGATGACGGACCGCGCCAGCGCGCAGCAGATGGTCAACGATTTGAAGGCGCAGCATCCGGGCGCCTGCCATGTGTGCTGGGCGCTGCTGGCGGGCGGGCAATCGGCGGCCGTCGATGATGGCGAGCCGAGCGGCACAGCCGGGCGGCCCATGCTCGACGTGCTGCGCCACCAGGACCTCGAAGGCGTGCTGGCCACCGTCGTGCGCTACTTTGGCGGCATCAAGCTGGGCGCGGGCGGCCTCGTACGCGCCTACACGGACAGCGTGGCGCAAGCATTGTTGCAGGCGGAAAAGACGGCCATCGTGCGCCAGCGTACCCTGCGCTGCACGGTGCCGTATGCGATGGAAGGCATGCTGCGCCGCGAACTCGATGGCGCCGGCGCCACCTTGCTGAACGTGGCGCACGCCGACGCCGTGCTGTTCGACTTCAGCCTGGCGGAAACGGCGGCCACCGCCCTGCTGGCCCACCTGCATGAGGCGGGCAATGGACGGATACAGTGGCTGGACGCACAGGATGGCGAGGGCCAGCCATAATCAACTGGTGCAGCCTGGCGGACATGATGGACGGCGATAAGCGCCCCATGGAAAACATATCCGCTTTTGCCGGAATACGCTGATCCACGACCACGGCGAAATCGCCTTCATTCCCGGGCATGTAATTTCCGCAGTCTGTACCGATGCCCGCAGCGGCATGCCCGCCCGTCCACGCTGCATTGGCGTCCACCGCATCCGTCCCACAAGAATACAGATGCCACCTGTATCTTTTCATGGCCTTGCCTTGAAAACCACCATCGTCATGGATAGCGCTGCTCCTGATATCCATTCGCAAACACGTGAAGAATATTCTCCAGCTGTCCGTCCACATAGCCGAACAGAATCTGATATCCGGCAGGGTTTTCCTGTCCATGCTCTTTCTGCCGGACCATGATGGAATGGAGGCGATCATCCTCATACAGATAATCGTAACTCCCTACACCAAATTTTCCGAAATTAATGTCCTGCGCGATGCGTGCCCCGTCAAGAAAACTGAGCATGACATTCCTCAAGCTCCCTCCCGCATTGAAATGCACGCTTTTCAGTTCGCCGCGCTCATGAAAATAGAAACTCCTGTTGATGATGGCAGCAGATCCGCCATAGCTTTCCACCAGGATGACCCTGCCTTCCCCATCGAAATAGTAAACATGGGTATCTTTCAGCGTCGCGGGCAGCGACTTTAGCTCTTTTCCCGGCTTGAAGCCGGCCCTTTGGGCTTCGAATGGCCTGACGTTACATAACGGCCCTTTGCTGATCAGCGTTCGCGCCACGCGCAGTTTGACGGCATCGGAATACGCCGCCATGAAAGAGTCGGATTTCGACGCTATCGCGTGGAATTGCTCACCCAGTTTTTGGATTTCACTCATGCCATATCGCTCCCGCTACGACACTTCCAGCAATCAAGCCTTGCGCGGGCGCTTGATCTGCAAGAAGATGAAATGCGTCCACGCCAGCGCCGGCAGCACCATCAGCAACAACATCAGTCCGGCCGGCATGTCCGGCACGAAACGCACGAAGCAGGCGAGAAAACCAGCGATGGCCAGCCAGAAGCGCCAGTTGAAGGCATACGCCTTGCGCGCCACGGTCGCCAGGGCGATGCGCCAGAATTCCAGCAAGGCCCACAGGCCGCCCGTCAGCAGCAGCGCCGCCAGGGCATGGTCTCCGGGGGCGTCGGCCCAGGTGCGCACCAGGTTGTACAACAGCACGGGATAGCCGGCCGTGATGGCCAGGGTGGCCGGGCCGGCGGCGATGACAGCTTCCAACAGCTGCCCTTTGGAACGATGATCCACTAAATCTTGCTCCTCAAGCCACGACGCCGGAATGGGCGGCGATCACTTGCAGCGCGCCGGCCGCATCCTGCGCCCAGACGCGCGTAAAACGGAAGTCGCCATGCGTTTCCACGTCGTGATAGCTGCCCGTCAGCTGCATGCGCACGGAGACCACGGCCACGCTGCCAGTGATGCGCACATGGCGCTCGGAAGCGCGCAGTTCGGTGATCGTCAGCAAGCGCTGTTCGTGCGCGGCCAGGTCCGCATGCTTGCTCAGCAAGTGGCCCAGATGGTTGGTAAACAGCAAATCGTCAGCCAGCAAGACATTCAGTGCGGCCACGTCGGACGCCATCATGGCCAGGCGCAAGCGCTCTTCCGCATCGAGCACTTGTACTTCCGTTAAAGCATTCATCTTTTTCCTTATTAAAATAACGCGCGCATCTTAGCAAACGGAAAACCATGCTGGCACGAAATAGCCAAATTCACAATCATCCAGAAGGCTTATGCCTGTGGAGCATATTCATATAGCGTAATATTCGCAGCAGCATTGCGCAGAACGCCCCCATAGTACTGTACAGTGCTTGCCCTTTCGCCACAGGCTGGGGCAGCTGTTACTTGTAGTAAAGTTCTCATGCTCTCTGCAGTCTCGAATAAAACCAAGATAAGGCCCCTACATGGCAATTAACATCATTCTGAACCTGCTCGTTGCGCTGATCGTCTTCGCCTTCATGTTCCACCAGCAGCGCCAGCACGCCACGTTCACCGTGCGCGTCTTCACGGGCCTGGGCCTGGGCGTGCTGCTGGGTGCGGCCGCGCAAGCGCTGTATGGCGCCGGTTCGCCCGTCATCGCCGGCACCAATGAATACGTCGACATCGTCGGCAGCGGCTATGTGAAATTGCTGCAAATGATCATCATGCCGCTGATCATGGTCTCCATCATTTCCGCCATCCTGAAACTCAAGGACGCGAGTTCCCTGGGCAAGATCAGCGCGCTGACCATCGGTACCCTGCTCATCACCACGACCATCGCTGCCGCGCTGGGCATCCTGATGGCCAAGCTGTTCGGCCTGACGGCCGTGGGCCTGACGTCGAGCGCCGCCGAAGTGGCGCGCGGCGTGCAGCTGCAAGGCTCGCTGGAAACGGCGAAGGCCCTGTCCTTGCCGAAACTGCTGGTCAGCTTCGTGCCCACCAACCCCTTCCTCGACATGACGGGCGCGCGCAAGACGTCGACCATCGCCGTGGTGGTGTTCTCCATCTTCATCGGCATCTCGGCCACGGGCATCGCGGCGAAAAAGCCGGAGATTTTCGCTTCCTTCGAAAACTTCATGAAAGTGGCGCACGCCATCGTCATGCGCATGGTCACCCTGGTGCTGCGCCTGACGCCGTACGGCGTGTTCGCGCTGATGTTTGAAGTGGTGGCCTCGTCCAGCTACACGGACATCTTGAAACTGATCAACTTCGTCGTCGCCTCGTACAGCGCGCTGATATTGATGTTCCTCGTGCACCTGGCCATCATCGCCGGCGTGGGCCTGAACCCGCTGCGCTTCGTGAAAAAGGTCTTCCCCGTGCTGGCCTTCGCGTTCACCTCGCGCACCAGCGCCGGTTCGATCCCGATGAGCGTGCAAACGCAAACCCAGCGCCTGGGCACGCCGGAAGGCATCGCCAACTTTGCCGCCTCGTTCGGTTCGACCATCGGCCAGAACGGCTGCGCCGGCATTTATCCCGCCATGCTGGCCGTCATGATCGCCCCCACCGTCGGCGTCGATCCGTTTACGATCAGCTTCCTGCTGCCATTGCTGGCCATCATCACCATCGGTTCCGTCGGCGTGGCCGGCGTGGGCGGGGGCGCCACGTTTGCCGCCCTGATCGTGCTGTCGGCAATGGACTTGCCCGTCGCCCTGGCCGGCTTGCTGATTTCCGTCGAACCGCTGATCGACATGGGCCGCACGGCCCTCAACGTGAGCGGCTCGATTACGGCCGGCACCGTCACCAGCCGGGTCATGGGGCAGACCGACCTGGCCGTCTACAACAGCGACGACGCGCCCGACCTGGACGAGGCGGAGCACGCCGCCTGAGGCTGGCCGCAAGAACAGCGGCGCGGCGCGCCTTGCCGCTTTCGTCTATATTGATACGCAATCAATACGGAGGAAGGCGCGAGGCGATGGAACAAAAATGGCCGCAGCAAATCTGCATCGTGCGTCACGGCCAAAGCGCCGGCAACGTGCCCCGCGATGCTGCCGAAGCGGAACAACAGCTGTCGATCGCCATCGCCGGGCGCGATGGCGATGTCCCCCTCTCCGGCCTGGGCGCGCGCCAGGCGCCAGTCGCAAGACCTTGGCGACTGGTTCGCCCCCTCCTCCCCCTGAACAACAGCCGCCCGCCGTGCTGTACTCGCCCTACGTGCGGGCGCAGCAGACGGCGCAAGCCGTGCCGGCCCGCATCGATGCGGGCAGCTGAGCTCCATGGCGGCTGACGAGCGCCTGCGCTCCTCGACCGCCTGACCGCGCACGGCATCGCCAGCGAGGACCCGGAACTGCACGAACTGAGCTAAACCTTCTACAAGCAAACACGGAAAGAGCATATGATCATCAAACGCATCTCCCGCCTCGTCGCCGGCGCCTGCCTGAGCGCCCTCCTGCTGCCCAGCGCCCAGGCTGCCGCGCCGCTGGTGCTGATGACGGACTTCGGCACGGCCGACGGCGCCGTGTCCGCCATGCATGGCGTCGCCTATGGCGTCGACCCGCAGCTGACCATCTCGGACCTCACGCACCAGATTCCCGACTACGACATCTGGCTGGGCGCCTACCGTTTGTACCAGACGGCCAATTACTGGCCGCAAGGCACGGTGTTCGTTTCCGTCATCGACCCGGGCGTGGGCACGGCGCGCAAGTCCGTGGTGCTGAAAACCAGGGGCGGACGCTACTTCGTGGGGCCGGACAATGGCCTGTTCACCCTGATCGCCGAACGCGACGGCGTGGCCGAACTGCGCGAGATCGATGAAAAAGTCAACCGCCTGGCCGGCTCCGCCGAGTCCTACACCTTCCATGGCCGCGACGTGTACGCGTACGTGGGCGCGCGCCTGGCCTCGGGCGCCATCAGCTATGAGCAGGTGGGCCCGCAACTGCCCAACGAATCCGTCGTCAAGATTGCGTATCAAAAACCTGTGCGCGATGGCAATACCATCCGCGGCATCGTGCCCGTGCTCGACGTCAAGTATGGCAATGTGTGGACGACTATCCCGAAATCCCTGCTCGACGAATTGCAGGTGAAACTGCACGATACGCTGCAAGTGCGCATTTTGCACAAGGGCAAGCAAGTGGCCAAGGTCACGGCGCCATTCGAGCACACGTTTGGCGGCGTCGCCAAGGGCCAGCCGCTGGTCTACCTGAACAGCCTGCTCGATGTCGCCGTGGCCATCAGCCAGGGTGACTTTGCTGCCAAACACCATGTCGCATCGGGCGTGGATTGGGAAGTGGAAGTGCGCAAGGCCCCTGCCGCCAAATAAACCGTCGCCTGCGGCCAGGACGCTCTGTCCTGGCCCATTCCCTCCCGTTCACGTGGCATGCTTGCGCCATGTCAAAGCGGATCGCCTCTCCTCCCGCCGATGGCCGCTGATTTGTAAATCCGGTGAACCTGCGCGCCCCTGCCTACTCTAATTTTTGCAAGCGATGCCAGCCTTGCTACGACGGCCTGCCCGCACGGTGCCAAACGGCCTGGCGAGGTACGATCACCCACGACAGCTTTCTAACAAGAAAGGAACAATCATGACGGCTCCACTCCCTAGCACCAGCAAGCTTGTCCTCGGCACCGCCATCGTGTGCGCGCTGCTGGGCGGCTGCAACAAGCACAACGAGTCCACTACCGCCGCCCCGCCGGCCACGCCCGCGACACCCGCGACACCAGCCATCAAGCCAGACACGAACGGCAGCGGCACCTCGGGCGCCAGCGGCACGGCCACGCCGGATGCCACTGCGCCTGCCACCCCATCCGTTGCACCGGGCATCAATCCCGACGGCACGGCCACCCCGCCGGCCACCCCGCCCGGTACCACGCCTGGCACCGGGACCGGAGCCGGCACCACCACGCCACCGCCGCGCAGCAGCTAAAAGTCCCGTCCGCTTCGCCCCGCCAGCGGAGCGCGCATGCCTTCCTGGCATGCCATATTTGCATACCGTCCTGGCATGCTATGTTGCTTGCCGTAGTTGCTTGCGCTATTTTCCATCCCGTATTTACCTGCCGTATTTACCTGCGGTATTTGCCTGCCGTATTTGCCTGCCGTATTTACCTTCGGCATTTCAACGCCGTACCAGCATGCGGTACTTGCATATGGCATCGGTGCGATGCAGAAAAAGAGCCTTCCCACGAAGGCTCTTTTCGCGTCCGCGATCTGCTACGGCGAGCATTGCGGCAGTGCTTCTTGATCCGGCAACCACGATCTCGCCGGCGCGCTCCGTCAATGGGCGGGCACGGTCTTGCCGGCCGTCCGCGCGCCGAGCGCCTGGTGGTCCGCCGCCAGGAACAGGTACATGGCCGGCACCACGAACAGGGTAAACAGGGTGCCGATGGACAGGCCCGTGAAAATCACCAGTCCCATCGCGTGGCGCCCGGCCGCGCCCGCCCCCGAGGCGATCACCAGGGGCAGCACGCCGAACACCATGGCCGCCGTCGTCATCAGGATGGGACGCAGGCGCACGGCAGCGGCCGCTTCGACGGCTTCACGCTTGCTCTTGCCCGTCTTTTGCAGCTGATTGGCCACTTCCACGATCAGGATGCCATGCTTGCTGATCAGTCCCATCAAGGTCACCAGGCCCACTTCCGTATAGATGTTGATCGATGCAAAGCCGAGGAAGATGAACATGGTGGCGCCAAACAGGGCCAGCGGCACGGAAACGAGGATCACGACGGGATCGCGGAAGCTCTCGAACTGCGCCGCCAGCGCCAGGAAGACGATCACCACGGCAAACAGCATGGTGACGATGAAGCCGCCCGATTCCTGCACGAACTGGCGCGACTGCCCCGCATAATCGACCGTGTAGCCGCTGGGCGCCACCTGGGCCAGCGTGTCGCGCATGAAGGCCAGCACCTCGCCCTGCGAGGCACCGGACACGCCGGACAGGGTGACGGAGTTCAGTTGCTGGAAGCGGTTGATCGACTCGGGCACGACATCGTACTGGATATGCGCCACCGTGCTGGCCGGTATCATCGTGCCGTCGGGCGTCTTGATATGGAAGTCCAGCACGGCCGAGGGATTCAGGCGGTCGACCTGCAGCACCTGCGGAATCACTTTATACGAGCGTCCCGCGATGGAGAAATAATTGACGTAGGCGCCGCCGAGGGCCGCTCCCAAGGCCGCCCCGACATCCTGCTGCGTCATGCCCAGCGCGGCAACGCTGTCGCGGTCGATCACGACGGTGGCTTGCGGCTTGTCGATCTTCAAGTCCGTGTCGATGAAATAGAACTTGCCCGACGAGCGCGCCTTCTCCAGCACCTGCTGCGCGATGGTATCGAGGTTTTCAAACGGTTCCGTGGTGGCGATGACGAATTGCACGGGCAAGCCAGAGGAACCCGGCAAGGCGGGAAACTGGAAGGCGGCCACGCGGGCGCCGGCAATCCTGTTCCAGCCCGCCTGCAAGTCTTGCTGCACTTGCTGGGCGCTGCGCGCGCGCTCCCCCCAGGGCGTCATCAGCATGCCGCCGAAACCCGAGTTAACGGTCGGCACGCCCGTGATCTGGAACATCTGGCTGTATTCGGGCATGGCCCTGGCCACCTGGTAGATCTGCTCGGCATACACCTGCATCTGGTCCGACGTGGCCGTCGGGTCGCCCACCACCTGCGACAGCACGACGCCCTGGTCTTCCTCGGGCGCCAGCTCGGACTGCGACATCTTGAACATCAGCCCCAGCACCACCATCAGTATCGCCGCCATGACGATGAGCACGGGCCAGGTATCGAGCAGCGCGTGCAGCAGGCGCTGGTAGGCCTCGTGCACCTTGCCGAAGACGCGGTCGATGGCTTGCACGAAGCGGCCGCTATCCTGCTCCGGGCGGAAAACGCGCGAACACATCATGGGCGACAGGGTCAGGGCCACCACGCCCGACACGGCCACGGCGCCGGCCAGGGTGAAGGCGAACTCGGTAAACAATGCCCCCGTCAGCCCGCCCTGGAAGCCGATGGGCACGTACACGGCGATCAGCACCACCGTCATGGCCAGGATGGGGCTGCCCAGTTCGCGCGCCGCCAGCAAGCTGGCCTCCAGCGGCGGCTGGCCCTGCTTCATGTGGCGGTCCACGTTTTCCACCACGATGATGGCGTCGTCGACCACCAGGCCGATGGCCAGCACGATGGCCAGCAAGGTCAGCAGGTTGATGGAATAGCCGAGCGCCAGCATGGCGGTAAACGTGCCGATCAGGGATAGCGGCATGGCGATCACGGGCACGATCACGGCCCGCAGGCTGCCCAGGAACAGGTAGATGACGATGGTGACGATCAGCAGCGCCTCGACCAGGGTCTTGATGACTTCGCGGATGGACGTGTTGATAAAGAACGTGGAGTCATACACGATTTCGCCCGTCAGCCCGGCCGGCAACTGGGACTGGATGTCCGGAAAGCTGGCACGCACGCGCTTGGCCACGTCGAGGATATTGGCTTCGGGCGCCACCTTGATGCCGATGAAGACGGAGCGCACGCCGCTGAAGGCCACGTTGAAATCGTAGTTTTCCGAGCCCAGCACGACGGTGGCCAGGTCTTCCAGGCGCACGATGGAGTCGCCGCTGCGCTTGACGACGAGCTGCCTGAATTCCTCGACCGAATGCAGGTCCGTCCCGGCCGTCAGGGGCACGGTCACCATCTGGCCCTTGCTGGACCCCAGCGCGGCCAGGTAATTGTTATTGCCCAGGGCGGTGCTGACCTCCGCTGCCGTCACGCCGAACGCGGCCATCTTGTCCGCATCCAGCCAGGCGCGCAGCGCGAACAGGCGCGCGCCCAGCAATTCCGCCGTCTGCACGCCGCTGATGGAATCGAGCTTGGGCTTGACCACGCGGCTCAGGTAATCCGTCACATTATTCGTCGGCAAGGTCTTGCTGTAAAAGCCCAGGTACATGGCGTCCGTCGTCTGTCCTATCTGCACCGTCAGCACGGGCGTCTGCGCCTGCACGGGCAACTGGTTTTTCACGGAACTGACCTGGGTATTGATTTCCGTCAAAGCCCGGTTCGCGTCGTAATTGAGGCGCAAGGTGGCCGTGATGGTCGACACGCCGCTGCTGCTGGATGAAGACAGATAATCGATGCCCTGCGCCTGGGCGATGGCCGATTCCAGCGGCTGCGTGATGAAACCGGCCACCGTCTGTGCATCGGCGCCGTAATAGGTGGTGGAGATCGTCACTACGGCGTTCTGCGTCTTCGGATACTGGTTGATGGGCAGGCTGAACAGGGAGCGCAAGCCCAGCACCACCAGCAGCAGGCTCACCACCATCGCCAGCACGGGCCGGCGGATAAAGAGATCGGTGAAGTTCATGGCGGCGCCTCAGTGTTCCTGCGGCGTGGGCTGCGGGTTGTTGCGCGGCTCGACGACGTTGCTGATCACGACCGGGCTGCCATTCTTGAGCTTGATCTGCCCGCTGGTGACGACCTGCTGCCCCTCGGACAAGCCCGTCAGCACGGCCACCTGGTCGCCCCGCGTTTCGCCCGTGGTGACGAACACTTGCCGCACCACCAGCTCGCCCGCCTTGGGCGGCGGCGCGGCGGGGCCGGCGCTGCCCGGCACGGCGGTCCTGGACGCCGGGACCGGGGCCGGGTGCACGACGAAGACGGTGGAACCATACGGGTTGTAGGTGATCGCCGTCTGCGGCAAGGTCAGATACTGTTTCTTCGCCCCCACTTCCACGTGGACGTTGGCAAACATGCCCGGCAACAAACGCCGCTGGGGATTGGCCACCGTGGCCTCCACCTGCACATTGCGCGTGGCGGGGTCGACCTTGGAACTGATGGCGCTGACCTTGCCCGCAAACGCCGTGTCCGCATGCGCATCGCTGGACAGCTTCAGGGCTTGCCCCACTTGCAGGCCGCCCAGCTGCTTTTGCGGAATATAGAAGTCGACGTAGATGGGGTCGATGGTTTGCAGGGTGACGATCTTGTCGCCTGGATTCAGGTACTGGCCCGGATTGACGGTGGTGATGCCCAGTTTCCCCGCGAACGGCGCGCGGATGGTCTTCTTGTCCACCAGCGCCGCCTGCTGGGCGGCCAGCGCCTTGCGGCTTTTCACGTCGGCCAGGTCGCTGTCGACCTGCGCCTGGCTGATCGCCTGCACGGCAAACTGCTGGCGGTCGCGCGCCAGCACGGACGCGGCCAGTTCGGCGGCCGCCTCCAGCGCGCGCAGCTGCGCCAGATCCGCGTCGGCATTCAGCTGCACCAGCACTTGCCCCGCCGTCACCTCCTGGCCGGACTTGAAATGGATGGACCTGACGAGGCCGGCAATTTCGCTCGTCACGTCGACGCCGCGCACGGCCACCAGGGTGCCCACCGACGCCAGGCGCGGCTGCCAGTCGGCCTTGCGGATGGTGGTCGCCGACACCGTCTGCGGCGCCGGCTTGGGCGAACTGGCCATGAGCTGGCGGATGTGCAGGAAAAAACCCAGCGCCAGCAGGGCAATCAACAGCAGCACCGCCCCCAGCATGATGAGCATGCGTTTCGTGCGTTTCGTCATGGATGCGCTCCTTGTCATTGCCTGCCGCTGCCCCTGCCGTGTTTCAAGGCCCTGCATTGCAAACCCGTCAGTCCGTGCCTGCCGCTACCGGCAAACTTGTTGCCGTGGAAACGGCCGCCAGCGCGGGGCGGTTCCACCAGCCGCCGCCCAGCGCCTGGAACAGCGCGGCACTGTCCGCATGCCGGGCCGCCTGCGCCTGTACCAGGCCCACCCTGGCCTGCTGGTAGGTGCGCTGGGCATCGAGCAAAGTCAGGTAGCTGATGGCGCCCAGCTTGAATTGCTGCGTACTCAGCGCCAGCGATTCGCTGGCCAGCGCCGTTACCTCGGCTTGCTGCTGCAAGGCGGCGGCATCGGCCTCGAGGGCCCGCAGGCTGTCCGCCACATTCTGGAAGGCGCCCAGCACGGTGGCGCGGTAATCGGCCGCCGCGCCCTCGTAGGCGGCGATGGCGGCACGCCGCCTGGCACGCAGCGCGCCGCCGTTGAACAGGGGCTGGGCCAGCCCGGCCGCCACGCCCCACACGGCAGAACTTGCGTGCAGCAGCGCGGGAACGCTGGTGGCCAGCGCGCCGACCTTGCCCGTCAAGGTGATTTGAGGGTACATGGCAGCCGTGGCGACGCCGATCTGCGCACTGGCCTGCTGCAGCAACGCTTCGCTGGCGCGGATGTCGGGACGCTGGCGCACCAGGGCCGACGGCAGCGAGACGGGCAAGTCCTGCGGCAGGCGCAGCGACGCCAGGTCGAATTCAGGCATGCCGGGTTCACTGGGCAGCCTGCCCGCATACACGGACAGCTGGTGGCGCGTCAGGGCCAGGGCTTTTTCCAGCGGCGGCACGCTGGCCCGCGTCTGCGCCACCGTATTGCGCTGGAGCAGTACCGTGGCGCGGGGGATGGCACCGAAACGGAATTGCTGTTCGATCACGTCCAGCTGTTTCTGCTGCGCATCGAGTATTTCGCCGGTGGCTTGCAATTGCCCGCGCAGGGACGCGTCGCGTATGGCCGTCGTCACCAGGTTGCCCATCAGGGCCAGGTACACGGCTTCCAGCTGGTATTGCCGATAATCGACAAGGGCTTGCAAGCCCTCCAGCTGACGCTTGTTGCCACCGAACACATCCAGGGCATACGACACATTCACCGAGGCATTGTACAAATTGAGCACGCCGCCCGTCCCTTCCAGGCGGCTGTTCTTTTCGCGGGTGACGCCCAGCTGGGCGCCCACTTCGGGATACAGCAGGCTGCCGGACAGGGCCCGGTAGTTTTCATCGGCCTGGCGCAAGGCCGCCTGGGCCGATGCCAGGCCGGGGCTGCGCGCGAGGGCATCGCGCACCAGCTGGTCCAGCGCCGGCGATTGAAACAGCGACCACCATTGCGCGGGAATATCCTGGCCGGGCACGAAGCGCTGCGCCTGGCCAGCGGGACCGGGCGCCGCCGCGGTTTGCGCCGGCAAGGGCGCTGGCGTGTAGCTGTCGCCACCGCCAGGGGCAAGGGGACGCTGGAAATCCGGTCCGGCGGTGCAAGCAGCCAGCAGGCAGGCCATGAGGATGCCGAAACTGGGCTGCCGGATGCTGGAGGGCATGGTTCTTGTCCGATACGTTGCAGTGCCACATCGCTGTTGAAAAATATCCCGAAAATATTTCTGCACAGGCTGGCGACTGCGCCCACCCGTTCTACGATTGTAGAGCACCTGACGTAAAAAGAGCCTTCCGAAGAAGGCTCTTTGACCTGGCACAAGGATTACGCAGCCGAGGCTGCCTGACTTACTTTTGCAGGCTGATCGATGCCGCCTTCGGCTCGCGGCGCCCCATCAGGAACAGCACGGCCTTTTTCAGCATGCGGTAGACGAAGCGCACCAGCAGCAAGGTCAGCACGCACTCGAGCAAGGTCAATATCATGGCCACGGCCACGGGCATGCGTTCGGCGCGGCGGTGGAACTTGGCCAAGGCGCCATCGCGGGCGATCTCGATGCTGTCATAGAAGGTCGGCACGACCAGCAGGGTCAGAATCGTCGAGGTGATGGTGCCGCCGATGATGGCGATCGCCAGTGGACGGTAGAACTCGCCGCCCTCGCCCAGGCCCAGCGCCACGGGGAACATGCCGGCGATCAGCGCAAACGTCGTCATCAGGATGGGGCGCAGACGCATGCGGCCCGCATACATCAGCGCATCCTCGCGGCCATGTCCCTCTTCCTCGCGCTTGCGCGCCGCGTCCAGCAGCAGGATGGCGTTCTTGGCGACCAGGCCCATCAGCATGATGATGCCGATAAAGCTCATCAGGTTGAGGGTGTTGTTCGTGATCACCAGCGCCACCACCACGCCGATCAGACTGAGCGGCAAGGACATCATCACGGCCACCGGTGCGGTGAAGGAACCAAACTGCATCACGAGGATCAAATACATCAGGCCGATACCCATGACCAGCGCGATCAGCATTTCCGTGAACAGCTCCTGCTGGTCCTGGCCGGCGCCGCCGAGCGCCAGGCCGTAGCCGGGCGGGAAGTCGATGGAGTTGGCCAGTTTCATGGCGTCGCTCGTCACTTCGCCATTCGAACGGCCCTGTGCATTGGCCGACACGGTAATCGTGCGCTTGCCATTCTTGTGCTCGATGCCGGACGGGCCCTTGCCCATGGTAATGGTGGCGATCTGGTCCAGCGGCACCATCTGCGACGTGCCCGTCACGCTGATCGGCAGGCGCTCGATGTTTTCCGACGCCACGCGGTCATCGGGATGCAGGCGCACGGCCACGTCGCGCGTCTCGCCCGTCGGATCGACCCAGTCGCCCACTTCCACGCCGGCAAACGCCACGCGCAGCGATTGCGCCGCATCATTGACGGAAATGCCCATCGAGTTGGCCAGGCCACGGTTGAGCTCAATCTGCAGCTCGTTTTTCGGGTCCTGCTCGGACAGTCCCACGTCGACGGCGCCGGGAATGGTGCGCAGCTTGTCCATGTAGGCATTCGTGATTTCCATCAGCTTGCGCGAGTCGGGACCCGTGAATTCCACCTGGATCGGTTTTTGCGAACCGTTGCTCAAGTCATCCTGCACCACGTATTCGGCCCCCACCAGGCGCGACATCTTCTCGCGCAGCTCGACGGCGATTTCCTTGGCCGACCGCTTGCGGGTGTTGCGCTTGCCGATATCGACATACACCCGGCCGCCGCCCGCATTGATGGAGCTGTTGGTATCCTTGGTTTCAGGCAAGGTACGCGCCAGCACGGCCGCCGCTTCCAGTTTCAAGCGCGAATACTCGATGCTGCTCGACGATGGCGTGCGCACATTGATCATCAGATTGCCCGAATCGGATGCCGGCAAGAAACTCGTGCCGCCATGCGTGGCGTGCAGGACGATGGCGCCCACCAGGCTGCCGAAGGCGATCACGGCCATCCAGCGGCGGTGATGCAGGGCCCAGGCGATCACGCGGCCATAGCGGTCGGCCTGGTGGTCGAACCAGTGGTTGAATTTTTCCAGTACGCGGCCGATGCCTTTTTTCGGCGCCGAGTGTTCCTCGACCGGGTCGCCCCAGTAGGCCGACAGCATGGGATCGAGCGTAAACGAGATGCCCAGGCTGACCAGCACCGAGCACGTCACCGTCAAGGCGAACGGGCGGAACCATTCGCCGGAGATGCCCGGCATGAAAGCGACGGGAATGAAGACGGCGATGATGGAGAAGGTGGTGGCGGCCACGGCCATGCCGATCTCGGCCGTGCCTTCCAGCGCGGCCGTGCGGCGGTCCTTGCCCATCTGCATGTGGCGCACGATGTTTTCGCGCACCACGATGGCATCATCGATCAGCACGCCAATGGCCAGCGACAGGCCCAGCAAGGTCATGAAGTTCAGGGTAAAGCCGCACAGCCACACGGCGATGAAGGCGGCAATCACGGATGTGGGCAGGCTCAGCGCCGTGATCAGGGTCGACCGCCACGAGTTGAGGAAGGCGTAGACGACGAAAATCGTCAGCACGGCGCCCAGCACCAGCGATTCGATCACATTGTTCAGGCTATGCTGGGCGTTTTCGCCGCCGTCGCGCGTCACTTGCAGGATCGTGCCTTTCGGCAAGGTCTTGTTGATCTCCGCCACCATGTCGCGGATCTTGTTGGCCACGCTGACGGTCGAGGCGTCGCGCACGCGGGTGATCGAAATGCCCACGTTGGGCTTGCCGCTGCGCATGCTCAAGCTGTTGACTTCGGCAAAGCCATCCTCGATGGTGGCCACTTGCGCCAGGCGCACGATTTCCTCGCCGCGGCGCTTGATCACCACTTTCTCGAAATCGCTAGGCGACTCGATGCGGCCCACCAGGCGGATGCTTTTCTCGTCCAGGGTGCCGCGCACCTTGCCGACCGGTGCATTCGTGTTCTGGTTGCGCAGGGCGGTGACGACGTCGCTGACGGAAACGTTATATTCACGCAGCTTTTCCGCCCGCAGCAGCACGGACAGCTCGCGCTTGAGCGAACCGCCCACGTTGACCAGCGCCACGCCGTCGACGGTGCGGAAGCGGTCGGACAGCACGTCTTCGGCCAGGCGCGAAATTTCCGCATGGCTTTGCGTATTCGACGACAGCGCCAGCTGCATGATCGGTTCGGCAGCCGGGTCGATGCGCTGCAGGATAGGCTCGCGCATTTCCGTCGGCAACTTGTAGCGCACGGCGGCAATCGCATTGCGGATATTGTCGGACGCCTCGATCAGGTTGGTATTGAACGAGAACTTCAGGAAGATGCTGGCGGCGCCTTCATTCGAGTCGCTGTTGACCTCGGTCACGCCGGAAATGCTTTGCAGCGACTTTTCCAGACGGTTCACCACTTCGCGCTCGACCGTATCGGGCGATGCGCCAGGGTAAGGAATGCTGACGACGATGAACGGCACTTCGACGTCCGGATTCTGGTTGACGCGCAATTTCTTGAGCGCCAGCAAGCCGACGCACATCATTGCCAGGATCAGGACGATGGTGGCGGTGGGCCGCTTGATACTGAAATCGGAAAGGAACATGGCTTAGTTTCCTTTACCGGCAACGGCGGAGCTGCTGCTGGCCACGGCGGCTGCCGGCACGGCCTTGGCGGCCGTCAACTCCACTTTCTGCCCATCCTTGAAGGTCGAGCCCGGCGTGCGCAGCACGGTGTCGCCGCTGGCCAGGCCGCTTTGCACTTCCCACTGGCCCGTGCGCACGTCGCGCGTGCCGATGCGCAGGGTGGCCTTGTGCAGGGCCTTGTCCTTGACTTTCCACGTGTACGTGACGTCACCCGCCTTCACCAGGGCCGAGTCGGGGATCATCAGCGCGCTGATGCTGTCCGTCTCGATGCGCCCTTCCGCATACAGGCCAGCCACACGCGGTTGTTCCTTGTCATTGAAATCGACCAGCACGGCCACCTGGCGCGTGACGGCGTTGGCGGCCGGATCGACGCGACGCACCTTGCCTGCAAAATCCTGTCCCGGATAACCATTGATGCGGAACAGCACGGGCTGGCCCACCTTGACGACGCCGATCTTGTCGGCCGACACCAGGCCTTCCAGGCGCATGCTGGTTGGATCGATGACCTTGATCAATTCCTTGCCGATTTGCGCCGTATCGCCATTCGATACCTTGCGCTCGCTCACGATGCCGTCGAACGGCGCACGCACGAGGGTGCGCTGCAACTGCTGGCGCGCCTGGACGGCGCGGCTCTTCGCGGCGGACAGGTCGCTTTGCGCATTGTTGCGGCGGATTTCCGCGTCTTCCAATGCCTGCGTCGAGGTCATGCCCGAGGCGCGCAGGGTTTTCATGCGCTGGAACATGCGTTCGGACTGTTCCAGCACCTGGCTGGCGGCGCGGCTGGCTTCCTCGGCCGAATTGAGGCTGTCGCGGATGGACGTTTCATCCAGGCGCACCAGCACGTCGCCCCGCTTGACGGCTTCGCCGTTTTCCTTCATGACCTGGATCACCACGGCCGACACTTCCGCGCGCAAGTCCGCGTTGCGCTCCGGCTGCACGGAACCGGTGATGACGGGGCCCGACGCCAGCGCATTGCTTTGTATGGTCAGCAGGTCTTCCGGGGACACGAGCAGATTGGCGGCGGCGCCCGCCTGTTCCTTGGCGCCTTTGCCGCCCTTGCCGGGATCTTTGGACTCTTTGCCACAAGCGGTCAAGGCAGAAGCGATTGCCAGAACAAACAGGGTTTTGCGCAACATGGGTAATTCTCCGGATAGATAGTACCGCTACCGTCCCGGCGGCCCGGATAGGGCAGCAGGCGATAGCAAGCATTTATTTTTATTAAAACCACAAGCGCCAAAGTATCCATGAGCGCGTCCGGGCATGTCAATCGGCCGTTTCCTGTAATGCTTTAATCAATGGATGAAACGTAGTTTTTACGCCCTGAAACGCAAAACCCCGCCTTGAAGCGGGGTTTTGCGTTGCCGGAAAAGCGGGCCTAGCGGGCGAAAACGTAGTTGATCAGGAAACCGATGGCCACGCCCGTGCACAGGCCGCCGGCGATCTCGACCAGGGTATGCCCCATGCGCTCGCGCAAGGTCTTGTGCGCGGGGCTGGACGCTTCCCCGGCCAGGCGGTTGATGGCCGCCGCCTGCTTGCCCACGTGCTGGCGCAGGCTGTTGGCGTCGATGATGACGATGAAGGCCAGGGTGACGGCCACGCCGAAGGCGGGATGGCCTATGCCTTCCCGCAAGGCGATCAGTGTGGCCATGCTGGAAACGACGGCGCTGTGGTTGCTGGGAAAGCCGCCATTGCCGACCAGGCCAAATGCCCATTGCCGCGTGCGGACACTGTTGATCAGGAATTTGATCGGTCCGACCAGGATCCAGGTGATCAGGGGCGTGACGAGGTAAGCGATATCCACGGGGTATTCCTTCTTATATGTCTGTAAAGTGTGTGAGGGGCTGCGGCAGCCGGAGGGGCGCGCCGCAATTATCGCAGATCGGCCACGCCAGCAGAACTGTCTGTCGCCCGCCTATAAAACGCCGCCCCTGGCGGCAACTAATATAAAATCATGGCATATACAACAATTGACGTATATCAACATTGAGTGCGGCGCACACAGCGGCGCGGATAATCAAACGTCTTCCATACTTGCAACGGGGTCCTCATGCGGCATTTCAGAATTTCCTTTTTAGTCACTTTTATCCTGATGGCGGTGTCGGGCTGGTGGGGTTACAGCCACGGCGGCATGCCCGGACTGATCCAGGCGCTGTGGATCACGGGCGTGCTGGGCATCATGGAAGTGTCGCTGTCGTTCGACAATGCCGTGGTCAACGCCTCGGTCTTGCGTCACTGGAATGAATTCTGGCAAAAACTGTTCCTCACCGTGGGTATCCTCGTCGCCGTCTTCGGCATGCGGCTGCTGTTCCCGCTGGTCATCGTTTCCGTCGCCACGGGCCTGGGCCTGGTCGACGTGTGGACCATGGCCACCACGACGCCGGACGTGTATGCCAAGCACCTGACGGACAACCACGCACAGGTGGCGGCCTTCGGCGGCGCCTTCCTGCTGCTGGTCTTCCTGAACTTCCTGTTCGACGACGAGAAGGAATTGCACTGGCTGGGTTGGGCCGAGGAAAAAGTCAATGCGCTGGGCACCGAAAGCCTGGCCGTGCTGATCACCATGGGCGCCGTGGCCGCCTGCGTGGCCATGGGCCCTGCGGAACACAAATACAGCGTGCTGGCGTCGGGCATCGTCGGCATCGCCGTCTACATCGGCGTGAACTGGATCAGCGGCTTGCTGGAAGAAGGCGAACCGGATTTGCAGGACGACGAGGAAGAAAGCGCGGCACCAGCTAGAAACGGCAATGGCGACCTCGTGAAAACCGTGGCGCGCGGCAGCATCGGCGGCTTCCTGTACCTGGAAGTGCTGGACGCCTCGTTCAGCTTTGACGGCGTGATCGGCGCGTTCGCCATCACCAACGACGTCGTCATCATCATGCTGGGCCTGGCCATCGGCGCCATGTTCGTGCGTTCGATGACGGTCTTCCTCGTGCACAAGGGCACCCTGGACGAATTCGTCTACCTCGAGCACGGCGCCCATTATGCGATCGGCATCCTGGCCTTGATCATGCTGGCCTCCGTCAAGTACCATATTCCGGAGTGGTTCACGGGCCTGTCGGGCGTGGCCTTCATCCTGGTTTCGCTGTGGTCGTCCTTGCGTTATCGCAAACGGCACGCGGCACAAGCTTGAAATCGGGGAAATCGTCCCCAATTGAGAGAGTGATGGCACGAGCGCCTTACGCGCTCATCCCATGCAGGTATGTTTAAGTAAATTACTGAAAAGGAGCACCACATGGCAATCAGTTTGCAAAAAGGCGGCAACGTCAACCTGAGCAAGGAAGCACCGAACCTGAAGAAGATCATCGTCGGCCTCGGCTGGGATCCTCGTTCGACCGACGGCGCCACCTTCGACCTTGACGGCAGCGCTTTTCTCCTGAAAAGCGACGGCAAAGTCCGTGGCGACTCTGACTTTATCTTCTACAACAACCTGAAGTCGACCGACGGCTCCGTCGTCCACACGGGCGACAACCAGACGGGCGAAGGCGAAGGCGACGATGAGCGCATCGAAATCGACCTGACCCGCGTACCAAACGACATCGACCGCATCAGCATCACCGTCACGATCCACGACGCCGACGCGCGCCGCCAGAACTTCGGCATGATCTCGAAAGCCTTCATCCGCTGCCTGAACGCGGAAGGCGAGCGCGAAATCGCCCGCTACGACCTGTCCGAAGACAGCTCGACGGAAACGGCGATGATCTTTGGCGAGATCTACCGCTACAACGGCGAATGGAAGTTCAAGGCCATCGGCCAGGGCTTCAACGGCGGCCTGGGCCCGCTGGCCCGTTCGTTCGGCGTCAATGCCTGACATTCACGCTCGTTAAACCTGCCGGCCGCTCATTGAGCGTGCCGGCTACGGTTTTCCGGGGTGAATTGTATAAATGTCATATCATCACTGCCGCCTGCACAGTTCAGGCGGCTTTTTTTTGGAGATTTATCATGCCAGTATTTAGTGTCACGGGCGACGTCGATCCTTTCCTCCACGTCAGCATGAAACAGGGCGAAACCATCTATTGCGAATCCGATGCGATGGTGATGATGGAAACGGCGCTGGACTTGAAGGGCAAGATGACGGGCGGCCTGGGCAGCGCCATCATGCGCCGCTTCGCCAACGGCGAATCGTTCTTCCAGCAGCACATCGAAGCGGTGCGCGGCAGCGGCGACTGTCTGCTCTCGCCCACCCTGCCGGGCGCCATCGAAGTGGTCGACGTGGGCGCGCGCCAGTACCTGCTCAACGACGGCGCCTTTGTCGCCGCCACTTCGGGCACGGAAATGAAAGTGCGCACGCAAAGCATCGGCAACGCATTATTCGCCCAATCGGGCGGCTTCTTCGTCATGGAAACGGCGGGCACGGGACAAGTGGTGGTGTCGGGCTTCGGCTCCATGTTCCAGCTCGACGTGGAGCCGGGCAAGGATGTCGTGATCGACAATTCCCACGTGGTCTGCTGGGACAATAGCCTGAAATACGAAATTTCCGTCACCACGGGCGGCGGTTCGGGCGGCGGCGGCATCGGCGGCTTCCTCGGCAATATCGTCAACAGCGTGACCAGCGGCGAAGGCATTGTGCTGCGCTTTTCCGGCTCGGGCAAGGTATTCATCTGCTCGCGCAACCGCGATGCGTTCTTAAAATGGACGGCCTCCGGCAAGGCTGGCTGATCCCCGAACGCCCGCCAAAACCGTCGCGAGCGGAAGGGGACGTGGCCGAGAAGCGCAGCTGTGCGAATGCACAGTGAGCATCGCAGGCCGCGTCCACGACGCGCAGCAGGTTTGGGCGGGCGTTTTTCTAAGGCCAGGTTAAGTCTGGCTAGCTAGAATCCCCGCGCGCGCACCTGCGCGCGGCTTTCCCTTTCTTTACCCGGTCCCCGTACATGCAAAGAGTCTGGTTCAACAAAACATTTTCCTCGGTCGGCACGGCCATGCGCCTGATCCGCGAGGCCGATAGCGCCGCCACGGGCGGCCAGCCCCGCTACCACATCGTGTGCAGCAATACGAATGCGCATGCGGCGGCGTTCCTGTCGGCCCACGAACACGCGGTCGAACCGTCGGGATTGACCGGCCTCAATTATGTGGAGTGGTGCCTGGAATTTTGCCGCGACCGCCACATCACGATTTTCTGGCCCGGCAAGGAAGCAGGCCTGATCGGCAGCGCCAGCGCGCGTTTCGCCGCCATCGGCACGCGCGTGCTCAGCGTGGCCAGTGAAGACACGCTGGCCTTGATGCACGACAAGGCGCGTTTCTGCGACGGCCTCGACCTGCCCATGGCGCGTCCGGCCGACTACCGCGCCGTGACCACCATCGCCGACTACGACGCCGCCTACGCCGAGCTGCGCCCCCTGCACCGCAAGCTGTGCATCAAGCCTTCGGAATCCGTGTATGGCCTGGGCTTTGCCGTGCTCGATGAAGAGCGCACCAGCGCCCAGCTGCTGCTGGCCGGCGCCGCCTACCAGATCAATGCGCAGGAGCTGCGCAGCGGCCTGGCGCAGATGGCATCGTTCAAGACCCTGCTGCTGATGGAATACCTCGATGGCCACGAATACAGCGCCGACTGCGTCGCCGACCAGGGCAAGCTCGTGTGCGCCGTGCCGCGCAAGAAGCTGCATGCGGGCGGCAGCGGCCAGCTGATCGAGCTGCGCGCGGACTTGCTGGCGGCCTGCGACAAACTGGCGCGCGACTACCGCCTGAACGGCGTGTTCAACATCCAGTTCCGCGAAGGCGCGAACGGCCTGGCCCTGCTGGAAATCAATCCGCGCATGTCGGGCGGCATCGGCATGGCCTGCGCGGCAGGCCCGAACCTGCCCTATCTGGCGCTGGCCGGTTTCGACCAGGGCTACGACAAGCTCACCGTGCCCGCCATCCGCGAGGGCATGCGCGTGGGCGAAGCCGCGTACGCCGTGGAGCTGCCATGAACCTCGTCAAGAAACAGATGCCCACGGGCGAACTGACCCTGAAGGTGGACGAGGCGCGCTTTCCGCTGGACTGGCTGATCGGCTTTGCCGCGCGCGCCAACGCCAAGCGGGGCTTTTTATTCCTGTCCAAGGTGCTGGGCAAGCACTGGCCCGTCACGCCGCGCGCCATGGAAGCCATCCACGACGACCTGGCCGCGCAGATTCCTCCCAGCCTGCCCGGCCCCGTGGTCTTCATCGCCATGGCGGAAACGGCCGTGGGACTGGGCCAGGGCGTGTTCGAGGCGTGGCTGCGCGCCAACCCGAACGGCAAGGCCCTGTTTTTGCACAGCTCGCGCTACCGCGTGGGCACGGTGCCCTTCTTCGAATTCGAAGAGTCGCACAGCCACGCGCCGCGCCAGTTCCTGCATTTGTCGGACGCGGCCAGCGCCCTGTTTTCCACGGCCCGCAGCCTGGTGCTGATCGACGATGAAGCGTCGACCGGCAACACCTTCGCCAACCTGGTGCAAGTGTGCCGCGCGCGCTATCCGCAGCTGGAAAAGCTGCACCTGGGCGTGATCACCAATTTCATGGGCCAGGCTGCCAATGCGGGCTTGAGCGAGCGTTTCGGCCTGCCCGCCAGCATAGGCGCGGCCTTGTCCGGCCACTACGCCTTCCAGGCCGGCGATGCGCCGGCCCCCGTGGCGGCCAGCGCCCAGCGTTTCGCGGCGAACGAGGAACGGGGCGCCAGTCCCGCCTTCGGGCGCATCGGCGTGGGACGCGCCCTGGCGCCGCCACAAGGCCTGGCCGTGCAGCTGGCGCAGGAAATCGGCGCCGGCGACTCCGTGCTGGTGCTGGGCACGGGCGAATTCATGCACCCGTCGTTTTTGCTGGCGCGCGAACTGGAAGCGCTGGGCAAGAACGTCGTGGTGCAATCGACCACGCGCTCGCCCATCCTGTCATGGGGCTCCGTCGGCCATATCGTCAGCTGCGACGACAATTACGGCGAAGGCATCGCCAATTACCTGTACAACGTGGCGCCTGGCCAGTACCAGCACGTTTTCATCTGCCATGAAACCCCGGCCAGCCCCGCCCTCATGCAACTCGCCGGCCAGCTCAACGGCCGCCTGTTCCACTTTCAGTCAGAGATCAAAATTGAAGAAATTCCTGTTTGTTGACCTGGACGACACACTGTTCCAGACCCCGAAAAAATGCCCGGGCGAGACCGGGCTGCAGCCGGCCGCCTACCTGAAGAATGGCGACGCCTGCTCGTTTACGACGGCGCGCCAGCGCGCCTTCTTTGAATTCGCGCAAAGCGGCATGACCCTGATACCCGCCACGGCCCGGAATGGCGACGCCTTCCGCCGCGTCGACCTGCCGTTTACCAGCTACAGCGTGCTCGATTACGGCGGCATCGTGCTGCAGCCGGGCGGCGCCCTCGACGCGGGCTGGCTGGCGCTGATGCAGGACGACATGCAGACGGCCTTGCCCGGCCTGCGGGACGCCATGCGCATCATCGACGATTTCCAGGCCAAGGCGGGCATGCCTTCGCGCGCGCGCCTGATCGAGGACTACAACACGCCGTTCTACATCGTCGTCAAGGACCATGAAGCGCGCGGCGAACGCCTGGCCGACATCGAGGAACAGGTGCTGCAGCAGTGGATCGCCGCGGAAGGCAGCGACTACTTCATCCACCGCAACGGCAACAACCTGGCCGTGCTGCCGAAGACCCTGAACAAGGCGCGCGCCGTGGCCTACCTGCGCGCGGAACTGGAAGCCGAACACGGCCCCATCGTCAGCTTCGGCATGGGCGACAGCCGTTCGGACGCCCGCTTCATGGCCGCCTGCGACTACGCCATCATCCCCAATGGCACCCAGCTGGCAGCCCTCACGGTGGCGGCGCTATGAGCGAAGCCACGCAGCATTTCAGCGGCAGCTACCGCCAGGAAGACGTCCATTTTCTGCTCACGCCGATGGCGCTCGAGCCCATCCTCGACCTGGCAGAAAAGGAGCGCTTGATCCAGTCGGGCCAGCGCCACTACAGCGAAATGCTGTCGCCCGAATCCTTGCCCTCGCCCGCCTACCTGGCCCTGTTCCAGAGCGCGTTTGCGGCCAACCGCCTGCAGATGGCGCGCGACTGCCTGCGCCTGGCGGCCCTGATCGCGGCGCGCCGCACGGGCCCCATCACCCTGGTGTCGCTGGCGCGCGCGGGCACGCCCGTGGGCGTGATCCTCGGCCATTTGCTGCGCCAGGTCTTCCAGCGCGAGTGCAGCCACTATTCCGTCTCCATCATCCGCGACCGCGGCATCGACGCCAACGCCCTGCGGCACATCCTGGCGCACGGCCATGGCGCTGAATCCATCGTCTTCGTCGACGGCTGGACGGGCAAGGGCGTGATTTCGCGCGAGCTGCGCCAGGCGGTGAACGACTTCAATGCTGCGCACGGCACGGCCATCGACGGCGGCCTGTTCGTGCTGTCCGACCTGGCCGGCACGGCCGCCTGCGCCGCGTCGTCGGGCGACTACCTGATCCCGTCGAGCATCCTGAATGCCACCGTCTCGGGCCTGGTCAGCCGCTCGGTGTTGAATGAAGCCATCGCCCCCGGCGACTTCCACGGCTGCGTGTATTACGCGCAGTTCGAAGCGCACGACCAGTCGCGCGCCTTTGCCGACGGCCTGGTGGCCGACGCCGTGGCGATTGCCGCCAGCAGCGGCATCCCGCTGGCCGAAGCGAGCGATGCGCCCGCCATGGCGGCCCGCTCGCAAGCCTACATGGCCGCAGCGCAGCAGCAGTACGGCATCAGCGACATCAACCTGATCAAGCCAGGCATCGGCGAAGCGACGCGCGTGCTGCTGCGCCGCGTGCCCGAACGCCTGATCGTGCGCGACACGAATGCCCCGGACGTGGCACATTTGCTGCTTCTGGCGCAGGAAAAAGCCATACCCGTCACAGTAGAACCGGCGCTGCCCTACCAGGCGGTCGCCCTCATCAGGAGCGCAGTCGATGGATAACAACTCCCTACATCCGCAAAGCGAACACAAGGCGGCGCTGGGTGCCTCCATGTACGTACCGACCACGCACAAGGACTTGCTGGCGATTGCCAACGGCGACAAATTCAGCCATTTGCGCTCGGTCATACTTTGCACCGAAGACGCCATCGCCGAGCGCGATCTCAGCTACGCGCTGTTCAACCTGTCGCTGGCGCTGCAAAACATGGGCGCCGCATCGGACACCTTGCGCTTCGTGCGCGTGCGCAATCTCGACGTGCTGGCGCGCGTGCTGGGCATGCCCGGCGCCGACAAACTGAGCGGCTTCGTGCTGCCGAAATCCACGCGCCATAACTTCGCCGCGTATTTCGACCTGGTGCGCCACACGCATCACCTGCTGATGCCGACCCTGGAAACGGCGGAAGTGTTCGACGACGAGGAAATGAAGCAGTTCCGCCTCGTCCTGTCGGCGCCGGAGGTGCGGCGCCGCATCCTGGCCCTGCGCATCGGCGGCAACGATCTGCTGGCCCTGCTGGGATTGCGCCGCCCCACCAGCGGCACCATCTATTCGACGCCGCTGGGCCAGGTCATCGGCCGCCTCGTCACCATCTTCAAGCCGCACGGCTTCCAGCTGACGGCGCCCGTCTTCGAGCACCTGTCGCAGGGCAGCTGGCTCGATGCGGAAGTGGCGCAGGACATGGCGCACGGCATGATCGCCAAGACGGCCATCCACCCGGACCAGGTGCCGCAGATCGAGCGCCACTACCAGGTGGCGCAGTCGGACATCGAACTGGCGCTGCGCATCATCGACCCGGACAGCCCGGCCGTGTTCCGCATGCAGGAATCGATGTGCGAAGTGGCCACGCACAGCAGCTGGGCGCTGCGCATCATCGAACAGGCGCGCCTGTTCGGCATCCGCCATGCGGCCGACGCGGCGCCGGCGCACCTGCCGACAACCTCATTGACTCAACTCTCAAGCGACGAAGGGATTGCACGACCATGACCAATTTCACACGCGGACAAAAAGGCAAACTGGCGGACCTGGGCTTGAACGGTCCGTTTGCCGTCACTCTCGATATCGCTTCCGGCTCGATGGAAGTGGACGTCAGCTGCTTCGGCGTCGATGCGGCCGGCAAGCTGTCGGACGACCGCTACATGGTGTTCTACAACCAGAAAAGCGCGCCGGACAACGCCGTCACGGTGGAGCTGAATGGCCCCCGTTCCGTGTTCCAGGTGGACCTTTCCCGCCTGCCCGCCAGCATCGACAAGCTGGTGTTTACGGCGGCGACGGAACAGGGCAGCATGCGCGCGCTGGGCAACTCCAGCATGGCGCTGGGCCAGGCGGCCACGTTCGCCTTCACGGGCACCGACTTCCAGGACGAGAAAGCCGTCATCATCGGCGAACTGTATCGCCGCGACGGCAGCTGGCGCTTCGGCGCCGTGGGCCAGGGTTTCGCGGGCGGCCTGGCGGCGCTGCTGAAGCACTTCGGCGGCAGCGAGGCGGGAGCATCGTCCCCGGCGCCAGCGCCGGTGCCCGTCGCTACGCCAGCGGCGCCACCGCCGGCGAACAAGATCTCGCTGTCGAAAATCCGCCTGGAAAAGCGCGGCGACAAGATCTCGCTCGACAAGCGCGACAGCGGCGGCTATGGCCGCATCCGCGTCAACCTGAACTGGAACCAGAACGCATCGCAAGGCCAGGCGCCCGCCTCGAAACTGGACACGGGCTTCCTCGGCAAGCTGTTCAACAAGCCGGCCGGCCGCGCGGGCGGCATCGACCTCGACATCGGCTGCCTGTTCGAGATGAGCAATGGCGCCAAGAGCGCCGTGCAGGCGCTGGGCAACAGCTGGGGCGCGTATGACCGCCCGCCCTACATCCACCTGGAAGGCGACGACCGCACGGGCAGCGTCAGCAGCGGCGAAAACATCTTCATCAACGGCAGCCATTTCGACCAGATCAAGCGCGTGCTCGTGTACGCCTTCATCTACGAAGGCGTGCCGAACTGGGCCGCCACGGATGGCGTCGTGACGATCGAGATTCCCGGCCAGCCGACCGTGGAAGTGCGCCTCGACAGCGACAGCCAGCACGCCATGTGCGCGATCGCCATGCTGGAAAACCACGGCGGCAACCTGCAAGTGACAAAATTGGTGGAATACTTCGGCGGCCAAGGTAAAATCACGGCGCACCAGGCCATGGACGAGCGCTACAGCTTTGGCCTGAACTGGAAAGCCGGCCGCAAGGACTAAGGGAGCGCTTGGAAAAGTCCATGGCGGCGTTGCATTGCCTAGGCGTACTAATCGTACTGCCTTCGGCAATGCGCCTTGCCCTGAACATTTTTAATGCCCCCCACTTTTTCACCTAGACAACCCTACCATGACCCCTACGACCAAAAAAGTCACCTTTGCCTTCGTCATCTTCCTCGTGGCCGGCTTCCTGCTGCTGGCCGCCTACACGTGGATGGCCCTCAGCTTCTCGTACTCGGAAGGCGAACGGGCGGGCTACCTGCAGAAGTTCTCCAAGCGGGGCTGGATCTGCAAGACATGGGAGGGCGAGCTGCTGCTGACGGCATTGCCGGGCACCATCCCGGAAAAATTCCAGTTCAGCGTGCGCGATGAAGAAGTGGCAAAGCAATTGTCGGCCGCTGCCGGCAAGCGCATCCTCGTCACCTACAGCCAGCACAAGGGCGTGCCCACGCAATGCTTCGGCGAGACGGAATACTTTGCCGACAAAGTCGTGCTGAGCCAGCAATAGAAGCCGCAACACCGCAAGTCCAGCAGTTTCGCGCCGGCCATTCTCGCGCCGGCGCCCTCCCCTCCCCCCACCGATCCGGTTCCGGCAAGAAATGCAGCGGCGCCTGGCGCGCCTCACACATTCTCACTTTCTTATACACTAGCGCATTTAGTTCTGACTGGAACATTCTACTAATGTAGTAAATGCGGAAGATACTTGCACGATCGCATGCCGCCCAGCCAGCCTTCACGGTGCATCCCACTACCTGACACTCCATGCGCATACGCCTTTCCGCCCTGGCCCTGCTGGCCGCCTCGCTTCCCCTGTCCACCCAGGCACAGGACTTGTCCGGCATGGCCGGCGCCCTGAAAGTGAGCTCGACCAATGAGCGCACCTTTGTCGCCGCCGTCAGCTACACGCAGCCCGTGGGCGACTACACCGCCGCCAGCCTGTCCTACATCAACGAAGGCCATCCGGAAGACCATCACCGCGACGGCATGGCGGGCCAGTTCTGGCTGCGCACGCAAAAAGTGGAGCAAGGCCTGATGCTGGGCGCCGGCGCGGGCCGCTACTTCTTCTTCGACACGGCCAGGACCGACGACGGCCTGCATAACTTCGACAATGATCACGGCTGGGGCTCCATCGTCAGCCTGCAGGCGCGCTGGCAGTTCGCCAGCCGCTGGTATGCGCAAGCGCAGCTCAACCGCATCAAGCCCGATGGCAAGGACAACACCACGCACCTGCTGATCGGCGCCGGCTACCGCTACGACGGCGTGCCGGGCGCCAAGCTGCACTTGCAGAACTGGGCGCACGACGACACCTTGACCTTGTCGACGGGCCACACCATCGTCAACAGCTTGCGCTCCGAGTCCTCGCGCCCATTCACGCTGGAGTACCGGCGCGCGGCGGGAAAATACGTGGACTGGACGGTCACCGCCCTCGATGAAGGCAATACCGACCTGGCGCACCGGCGCGGCGTGGCCGCCCAACTGTGGCTGGTCCGCTCGCTCAATGAAAAGGTGGAATTCGGCATGGGCGGCGGCCCCTACCTGGCGTGGGACGGGCGCGACACCCAGGGCCACAGCACGCGCCTGACAGGCTTGCTGTCGGCCGCCGCCCGCTACCACGTCGACCGCCGCTGGGTGGCGCAAGTGGCGTGGAACCGGGTCGTGACCGATTATCACCGCGATGCGGACGTGATTTTGCTGGGGGTGGGACGCAAGTTTTGATGGAAAACGTAAAAATCTTCTCTTCCACTAAAGTAACGATATCGAACAAAACCGTAGCGAGCGGCAGTGATTTGTGGCCGAGAAGCGCAACCGTACTCTAGTACGGTGAGCATCGCCGGGCGCAAAGCGCGCCGCGCAGTAGGTTTGGTTCGGTATCCTGCCTAGCGCGAACGCCAAACGGCACCGGCTGATTCATTCGGCTGCGTCAAGCGCTCGATCACTTCGCGCGTCAGGCTGGCCGAGCTGACCTGCTCGGCTTTCGCGCGGGCGGCGTTCAAGGAACTGGAAAAGACCGTTTGCGGCTGTTCCAGGCTGGCGCGCAGGGCGGCCAGTTCGCGCTCCTGCTGCTGCGCGCGCTCCATCTCCAGTTCCAGCAACTGCTGCTTGGCCGCCGCCATCGCGCGCGTGGTCTCGGCAGCCTTGCGCTGCAGGGCCGCGTGGGCCTGGGCATTTGCCAGCAAGGCCTGTTGCGCGGCGAGCTTCTCGCTGGCGGCCTGCTGCGCGGCCAGTTCCAGCTGTTCGCGCTGGCGCATGGCGTCGAGCGCCTGCTGTTCCAGGGCGGCGCGCGCTTCGGCTGCCGCCGTCGCCTGCTTTTCCGCTTCCAGGCGGCCGGCAATCGCTTGCGAGGCGCGCTCTTCGGCACTGCTGGTCTGGCGCTGCTGCACCAGTTTTTGCGCGATCAGGGCCAGCGACTCGCGCTCGGCAGCGACGAAATCGCGCTCGGACGCCAGCAGCGCTTCGGCAGCTTGCGCCTTGTCTTCTTCCACGCGGGCGCGCTCGCTGTGCACCTGCCCCAGTTCCACGGCCAGGCGCGCCTGCGCCTGCACGGCTTGCGCGGCGGCCGCTTTCTGCTCGCCTTCGACCAGCGCCTGGTCCATCAAGATACGGATGGCATCGGCTTCCTTTTCCGCCGCTTCCCGCAGGGCCTGCTCGGCCGCGTGCTGGCCGCGCAGCAGTTCCGCTTGCGCGCCTTCGGCGGCGATGCGTTCCTGCGCCGCGTTGCACGCCAGCGCTTCCGCTGCCAGTTTTTCTTTCAGGGCGGCGATGGCGGCCTGTTCGGCAGCCACGCGCTCCTGCTCCGCCTGCAGCACTTGCGCCGCCTGCACGGCTTTTTCCTGCGCCAGCTGCGCTGCCTGTTCCTGCGCAGCCAGTGCAGCCGCGCCGGCATCGACCTCGGCTTGCTCGGCCGCATTCTGGCCTGCGGCCAGCTCCGCCGCCTGGCGCGCCAGTTCCGCGCGTTCCTGCGCCAGGCTGGCGGCGCGCTGCTGCTCTTCCAGTTCGCGCGCTGCCGCCACGGTGGCTGCCTGCTCGGCCGCTTCGCGGGCCTTCGTCTGTTCCAGTGCCGCCGTTTCCGCTTCCAGCTTGGCGTGACCGGCGATTTCCGCATCCTGTTCCGCCGTCACGCGGGCCAGCGCCACGGCGCGCAGCTGGCGGTCCACCTCGATGCGCGCCTCGGTGGCGGCCAGGATGCGCACATCGGCATCGCGGCGCGCCTGCGCGCTGGCCACGGCGACCATTTCCAGGCGCTCGCGGTGGATGGCCGCGTCGCGCAATTCCTTTTCCGTCTGCAGGCGCAGGCGCAGCGACTGCGCCGCGTGGCGTTCCGATTCCGCCTGCGCCAGCGCGATGGCTTCGCGTTCCTGTTCCAGGTGCGCCAGCGCGCGCGCTTCTTCCAGGGCGCGCACTTCGGCGGCGGCGCGGTTGAAGGCCGATTCCAGCGCGATCTGGTCGGCGCGCTCGCGCTGCACCGTCAGATCGAGCGCTTCGCTTTCCGCTTCGGCCAGCATCTGCGCCGTCTGGCGCGCGCCATGCGCATGGCGCTCGCGCTCACGGGCCAGCACGGCGACCCTGGCGTCGGCCGAGGCGATGCCCACCATTTCTTCCTTGGCCGCCTGCACGGCGGCGACGCGCTCGACGGCCTGCAGGCGCGCCTGCTCCGTCTGCGCCTGCAGTTCTTCGGCGGCGCGGGCGGCCTGCTCGGCCAGTTCCGACTGCACGGCTACCTGCTCGCTGGCGCGCAAGCGGCTTTCCTGTTCGGCGCGCGCGCGCTGTTCGGCGGCCAGGCGGATTTCATTGTCCGATTCCACGCGGGCGCGCAGTTCGGCCGTCTCCTGCTTGACCGCTTCCAGGCGGGCCACGCTGGCTTGCGCGGCGGCGCGCATGGTATCGAGACGTTCGCGGTTGGCGGCAATAGCCTCTTCGGCCGCCTGCGCATTTTGCTGCGCGGCGGCGGCGGCGGCCGCGTCGATGGC
The DNA here is from genome assembly GCF_009208755.1 of Janthinobacterium sp. FT14W. NCBI lineage: Bacteria > Pseudomonadati > Pseudomonadota > Betaproteobacteria > Burkholderiales > Oxalobacteraceae > Janthinobacterium > Janthinobacterium sp. FT14W. The sequence goes on from NZ_WFLL01000028.1 coordinate 67,573, forward strand.
GGCGCGGTCCTCGGCCAGCGAGCGCACGCGCGCCTCGGCCAGCGCGCGGCTTTCGGCGGCACACGTGGCTTTCGCTTCCGCTTCCACGCGGGCAATCGCCTCGTGGATGGCTTTCAATTCCATTTTCTGGCGTTCCGCGGCCGGCGCCTTGGGGGCGGCTTCGACTCCCGGTTCCGCTGGCGGCTGGGACGCAGGCAGCTCGGCGGCTGGCGCAGCAGGCGCGGGCGCTTCCGCCTTGCGCTCCAGGTCCTTGAAATCATGCAGCGAGACGATGCTGTCCTGGTCGAACTCGTCGTCGGCCGAATAGGCGACGGTGAGGGAGGCGGCCTGGCGCTGGTTTTGCTGTGCTTGCATGATTTCTCGCTTATTCGGGTGAATTCCGTTGCTTATGGGAATTTATTAACACCATTATCGAGCAGGCATGCACAAATCAGCGCGGCAAGAAGAGCCGCTTTTACCGCTCTTTTCAGGATTTGCCAGGGATTTAAACGTCCGAGAAAATGCTCAGGGCAAGGCGCATTGCCGAAGGCAGTACGAATAGTACGCCTAGGCAATGCAACGCCGCCATGGGCGTTTTATCGCGCGCTTAAACAGGCCACAATGGCGCTTCATCCATCAAGGCCACCTGTTCGCGCAATTCCAGGATGCGGTCCTGCCAGTAGCGCTGCGTGTTAAACCACGGGAAGGCGACGGGGAAGGCGGGATCGTCCCAGCGGCGCGCCAGCCAGGCCGAATAATGGATCAGGCGCAGGGTGCGCAGCGCTTCGACCAGGTACAGCTGGCGCGGGTCGAAATCGCAAAAGTCTTCGTAGCCGGCCAGGATGTCGCCCATCTGGCGCACCTGGTCGCTGCGCTCGCCCGACAGCATCATCCACAGGTCCTGGATGGCCGGGCCCATTCGGCTGTCGTCGAAATCGACGAAATGGGGGCCCGCGTCCGTCCACAGCACGTTGCCGCCATGGCAGTCACCATGCGTGCGCAGCACGGCCACGTCGCCCGCGCGGTCATAGCAGCGCCTGACGCCGTCGAGCGCCTGCTGCGCCACGCTGGAATAGGCGGCCAGCAGTTCGGGCGGCAGGAAATTACCCTCCAGCAAGAATTCGCGCGGCTCCACGCCAAACGTGTGGTGGTCGAGCGCCGGGCGCTCCTTGTACGCGGACAGCGCGCCGACGGCGTGGATGCGGCCGATGAAGCGCCCTATCCATTCCAGGGTGGCCGGGTCGTCCAGCTCGGGCGCCCGTCCGCCGTGGCGGGGGAAGACGGCAAAGCGGTAGCCCTGGTACCGGTGCAGGGTGCTGCCGTTGATTTCCAGCGCCGGCACCACCTGGATTTCGCGCTCGACCAGCTCGGACACGAACGCGTGCTCCTCCAGGATGGCGGCGTCGCGCCAGCGTTCGGGGCGGTAGAACTTGGCCACCAGGGGCGCGCTGTCTTCGATGCCCACCTGGTAGACGCGGTTTTCATAGCTGTTGAGCGCCAGCAGACGGCCATCGCCCCGCAGCCCAACGCTGTCGAGCGCATCGAGCACGCAATCGGGGCTCAGGGCGGAAAAGGGATGGACGGGCCGGTCGTCCGCGTGCGGCTGGTTTTCATTGTGCATAAGCGACATTGTAAGGCGCGCGCGGGCCGCCGGTGCAAACACTTCGGTGATGAAGCGCCGCAAGGCGTATACTGGCGGCTTACATTCAATCAAAGAGCAAGCCATGCAACTCGAACAGCCATTATCAGAAAAAGAATTCGACGAATTAGACCAATTCCTGTTGTCGGAGCGCTGCTCCGAGGACGCGATGACCATGGATATGCTGCACGGCTATCTGACGGCCGTCGCCATCGGCCCGGAGCCGATCATGCCGGCCGAGTGGTTGCCGCGCGTGTGGGGCGAAGATGCCGAAGATGCGCCGAAATTCAAGAACAGCAAGGAAGAAGAGCGCATCGTCAACCTGATCATGCGCTTCATGAACGAAGTGCTGGTGACGTTTGAAGTGGCGCCGAAGGAATTCGAAGCCCTGTTCGTCGAACACGACTACGAAGGCCAGACCCTGATCGACGCCGAAGCCTGGTGCTGGGGCTTCTGGGACGGCATGGAACTGCGTCCCGGCTCGTGGAACGAGATCTGGGATTCCGAAGTGGCCGAGCTGATGCAGCCGATCTACCTGCTGGGCGCCGACGAAATCAAGGAAGAAGAGCTGAAACTGGTGGAAGACCCGGTCAAGGCGCACAAGCTGGCGCAGGAACTGGAAGCAAACCTGCCGGCCATCCACCGTTTCTGGGTACCGCGCCGCAAGGCTCCCGTGCAGACCATGAAGCGCGAAGAGCCGAAAGTGGGCCGCAACGACGACTGCCCTTGCGGCAGCGGCAAGAAGTTCAAGAAATGCTGCGGCGCCGAGCCGGCAGCCGAGTAATCCCGCAGCAGCATCCCCTCTGCGCCGGCGTCCTGCCGGCGCAGCGCCGGCATTGGCCCCCGGGCTATAATCGCCGCATGAAACTCCCCGACCTGAACCTGCTCGTTGCCCTCGATATCCTGCTCGAGGAAGGCAGCGCCGTGGCTGCCGCGCGGCGCATGAATCTGAGCGCGCCGGCCATGAGCCGTACCCTGGCGCGCATCCGCGACGCCATCGGCGACCCCGTCTTCGTGCGCTCCGGGCGCGGCCTGGCGCCCACCCCGCGCGCGCTGGAATTGCGCGAGCAGGTGCGCGGCGTGGTGGAGCAGGCGCACGCCGTCTTCACCTCCGGCCGCGAAATCGACCTGCGCACCCTGGAGCGCACTTTCAGCCTGTGCGCCAACGACGTGTTTGTCGGCGCCTACGGCGGCAAGCTGCGCGACCTGCTGGCCAGCCATGCGCCGAACACGGTGCTGCGCTTCGTGCCCGAAGGCGACGGCGCCACGGAAAACGACGCCCTGCACTCCGGCCGCATCGACCTGTACATCAGCGCGCGGCGCGCCTTTGCGCCCGACATCAAGCTGCAGCATCTGTTTTCCACCGGCTTTGTCGGCATCGCCCGCAGCGACCACCCGCTCTTCGACAGCCCCATCAACCTGGACAGCTTTACCGAATACGAACATATCAGCGTGTCGCGGCGCGGCCTGGCGCGCGGCCCCTTCGATACCGTCCTGGCCGAGCGGGGCTACATGCGCCGGGTCTCGCTGATCACGCCCAATTTTCAGTCGGCCATCTTCGCCGTCGCCGATTCGCGCCTGCTGCTGCCCTTGATGCCCACGCCCCTGCTGCCCATCGTCGAGCGCCTGGGCCTGCGCCTGCGCCAGTTCCAGCTGCCCATCCCCGTCGACAAGGTCGACGTGTTCCAGGCCTGGCACCCGCGCCTGGACCACGACCATGCGCACCGCTGGCTGCGCCGCATGATCAAGGACTTGTGCATGGGGTCGGACCCTTCCGGGTCTGACCCCGGCATTTGACTGGGGGGATGTGAACCCACCAGCCAGACAACAAGCCCAACGACAAAGACCGGGGTCGGCCCCATAGGCCCCCCTACCCATCATTGCGCCAGACGCAATCCAGACTTCATCAATTATCAATTTTCACAAGATTGACGGCTACCTATACTGCGTGGACTGATACTCATCCACGGAGTTCCCTGTGTCTGCTGCACCCATTTCCGGCGCCGTCCCCGCGGCCGCGCCGTCCCCGCCACCGGCCGTCTTCGGCCTGCGCCTGGCCACGGGCCTGGCCGGCGTGCTGCTGGCCGTGCTGGTGTCCGGCCTGAATGAAAACATCACCAAGGTCGCGCTGGCCGACATCCGCGGCGCCATGGGCATCGCGCGCGACGACGCCAGCTGGCTCGTCGCCCTGTATGCGGCCGCCTCGGTATCGGCCATGGCGTTTGCGCCATGGTGCTCCGTCACCTTTTCGCTGCGCCGCCTGACGGCCGCCGCCATCATCGTCTGCATGGCCGCCGGCGTCCTGTGTCCGTTCGCGCCGAACCTGTCCGTGCTGCTCGTCCTGCGCGTGGTGCAGGGCGCGGCCGGCGGCGCCCTGCCGCCCATGCTGATGACGGTGGCGCTGCGCTTCCTGCCGCCCGACATCAAGCTGTATGGCCTGGGCGGCTACGCGCTGAGCGCCACTTTCGGCCCCAGCCTGGGCACGCCGCTGGCCGCCTTCTGGACCGAATACCTGGGCTGGCAATGGGCGTTCTGGCAAGTCGTCCCGGGCAGCATCGTCGCCCTGCTGATGGTGTCCTGGGGCTTGCCGCAAGACCCGCTGCGCCTGGAACGCTTGCACCAGTTCGACTGGCGCGGCTTGCTGCTGGGCCTGCCCGCCATCAGCATGCTGGTGGTGGGATTGCTGCAGGGCGAGCGCCTGGCGTGGTTCGCCTCGCCGCTGATCGGCGTGCTGCTGGGCGGCGGCCTGCTGCTGCTCGTGCTGTTCTTCTTCAACGAATGGTCGCATCCGCTGCCATTCTTCAAGCTGCAGCTGCTGTCACGGCGCAACCTGAGCCACGCCCTGCTGACCCTGGGCGGCGTGCTGTTCGTGCTGCTGGCCGTGATCCTGATTCCCTCGTCCTACCTGGCGCAGGTGCACGCCTACCGCCCGCTGCAGACGGCGCCCGTGATGCTGATGGTGGCGCTGCCGCAATTGGTCGCCCTGCCGCTGGTGGCCGCCCTGTGCAATATCCGCGCCGTCGACTGCCGCTGGGTGCTGGCCATCGGCCTGGCCCTGCTGGCCCTGTCCTGCGTGCTGGGCGCGCGCATGTCGCCGGACTGGATACGCACGCATTTCTACCTGCTGCAGGCGGTGCAGATCTTCGCCCAGCCCATGGCCGTGATCCCCTTGCTGCTGCTGGCCACCACGGGACTGGCGCCGCAGGATGGCCCGTTTGCCTCGGCCTGGTTCAACACCATCAAGGGCATGTCGGCCGTCGTCGCCACCGGCGTGCTCGAGGCGCTGATCACGCGCCGCAACCATTTTCATTCGACGGTGCTCAGCGAACGCCTGGGCAACCTGCCCGGCGCCGTGGACGTGCCGGGCCTGGCGCAGCGCATGCATGCGCAAGTCGTCACCCTGACCTCGTCCGACCTGTACCTCACCGTGGCCGCCATCGCGCTGGCCATGATTCTGATCATTCCCATCCTGCCGACGCGCGTCTTTCCGCCGCGCGCAGCCTGATTTCCATTGTTACGAAAGAGCTTCACCATGCAAACACCCATACTGCGCTCGCGCGCATTTCTTCTCGGCCTGGCCCTGCTGGCCTGCGCCCTCGCCTTCACTGCCTGGCGGCTGCTGCTTTCCCCCGGCGACGAGCAAGCCACCGACGACGCCTTCGTCAGCGCCGACTACACCGTGCTCTCGCCCAAGGTGGGCGGCATCGTGCGGGAAGTGCTGGTGGCGGACAACCAGGGCGTGACGGCGGGCCAGCTGCTGGTGCGCATCGACGACCGCGACTACCAGGCGGCCGTCGCCTCGGCGCGCGCCGACGTGGCCAGCGCCGAAGCCCAGCTGGCCACGACCCGCGCCACGGTGCAGCGCCAGCAATCGGTGATCGAGCAAGCCGCCACCCTGGTCGACGCCAACCAGGCGGAAGACAAGCTGGCGCAGCAGGAGCTGGCCCGCTCGACGCACCTGGCCGGCCAGGGCGCGGGCAGCGTGCAAAGCGCGCAGCAGGCGCAATCGCGCTTCGACGTGAGCCGCGCGCGCCTGGCGCAAAACCGCGCCGCCCTCGTCGCCACCCGCAAGCAGACGGAAATTCTGCAGGCGCAGCAAGGCGCGGCCGAGGCGGCCCTGCTGCGCGCCCGCGCCGGCCTGCAACGGGCCGAGCTCGACCTGTCGCACACGCAGCTGCGCGCCCCCATTGACGGCACCGTGGGACGCCGCGCCGTGCGCGTCGGCGCCCTGGTGGCTCCCGGCGCCAGCCTGCTGGCCGTGGTGCCCCTGAACCGCACGTTCGTCGTCGCCAACCTGCAGGAAACCCAGCTGACCCGCGTGCGCCAGGGCCAGCGCGCCAGCATCGCCGTCGACGCCTATCCGGGCGTGCTCCTGCGCGGCACGGTGCACAGCATCGCGCCCGCCACGGGCGTCACGTTTGCCGCCATCGCGCCGGAAAACGCCACCGGCAACTTCACCAAGGTGGTGCAGCGCATCCCCGTCAGGATCGCGCTCGATCCCGGCCAGGACGGCGACAGCCGCCTGCGCGTGGGCATGTCGGCCGAAGTGCGCATCGATACGGCCATGCGCCGTCAGGACATCCAGCAGGTGAGCGCGCGATGAAAGCACTGATACTCGTCACGGCACTGGGCCTGGCCGGCTGCGCCAGCGTCGGCAGCGTCGGCAGCGATTTCCAGCGCCCGCACAACGACCTGGGACAGCAATGGCGCCAGGCGCAGCATGCCCGCTTCGCCGCCAGCGAGGATGCCGCCATCGAGCAGCGCTGGTGGGACGGCTTTGGCGACGCCACCCTGTCCTCCCTGCTGCAGCGCGCCGCCGGCGCCAACCTCGACGTGCTGGCGGCAGCCAGCCGGCTGGAACAAAGCCGCGCCGCGCGGGGCGTCATCGGCGCCGTGCAGGGCCCGTCCCTCGGTGCAAATGGCGGTGTCAGCCGCGCGCGCAACAGCGAACAGGGCTTGAGCGACCCGTCGCGCCACAACGGCCAATCCGCCTACAGCCTGTGGCAAGGCAACCTCGATGCGGCCTGGGAGCTGGACCTGTGGGGCCGCGTGCGGCGCGAAGTGGAAGCGGCCGACGCGCGGGTCGAAGTGGCGCTGGAAACGCAGCGCGGCGTGCTGCTGGCCGTGCTGGCCGAGACGGCGCGCGACTACATCGAGCTGCGCGGCGCGCAGCAGACCCTGGCCATCACGCAGCAGCTGCTCGATACCGCCCGCCATACCCTGGACCTGACGCGCATCCGCCTGCGCGAAGGCGTGGCGACGCAGCTCGACGAGGCCGAGGCAGCGGCCCACGTGGCCACCATCGAAGCGCGCCTGCCCCCATTGCAGCAGCGCGAAGCGCGCCTGGGCAATGCCCTGTGCCTCCTGCTGGCGCTGCCGCCGCGCGCCTTGCAGGCGGAACTGGCGGCCGGCATGGCCATCCCCGCCGTGGCCATGCAGGTGCAGCTGGGCGTGCCGAGCGGCCTGGCAGAACGGCGTCCCGACATCCGCCGCGCCGAAGCGCAGCTGCACGTGGCCACGGCCGATGCCGGCGTGGCGCACGGCGATTTCTATCCGCGCATTACCTTGTCGGGCAGCGTCGGCCTGCAAGCGATGCAGCTGTCCGACATCGGCTGGGACGCCAAGCGCTTCGCTTTCGGCCCCGGCTTCAGCGTGCCCCTGTTCGATGGCGGCCGCCTGCGCGGCAAGCTGCAATTGCGCGAGGCGCAGCAGCAGGAAGCGGCCATCGCCTACCGCCGGACGGTGCTGGCCGCCTGGCACGAGGTGGAAGATGCGCTCTCGGACTACCAGGCCAACGCCCGCCGCCAGGCCAGCCTCGATGAAGCCGTCAAACAGGGACGGCGGGCGCTGGGCAGCGCGGAACTGCAGTACCGCCAGGGCGGCACGGACCTGATCAACGTGCTGCATGTGCAAAACACGCTGTTGAACAACGAGGCGGCGCTGGTCGACAGCCGTGCCACCGCTTCGCTGTCGCTGGTCCAGGTCTACAAGGCGCTGGGCGGCGGCTGGCAGGCATTTTCAACCCCATCGCAAGGAAGCACGCCATGAAACCGCATCCCGCCCATTTTTCCATCCACGACGTCAGCGACTTTCCCATCGTGCGCTTTCGCCCTGAAACGGCCGTCACCGGCTATGCCCCGCTGTGGGAAAACGACATGGATGCGCTGCTGCGCCACGGCGAGCCGTTCGTCCTGCTGTTCGAGGAAGAGCGCAGCGAGGAAGCGCACGTGGACCGCAAGCGGCGCGGCCTGTGGCTCAAGCACAACAAGGTGGCGCTGGCCGCCATCTGCCGGGGCCTCGTATCGGTCGAGGGGGACGCGCAGAAACGCGTGCAGATGCAGGCCATGGCGGCCGGCGCCATGAAAGCCTTCGGCATCCTGCAGGAGGTGGCGGCCACGCGCGAACAAGCCGACGCCCTGATGGTGTGGCTGCTGGGCAGCGGCCAGATGGCGCGGCCGCGCGCGGCCGACGTGTGGTGAGTGAGTAAGTGAGTGAGTTGCTCAGGCGGCCCTGCGGACGGCGCTTCTGGCAGGGATGACGCACACGTCGCCATCGCCGTTGGTCGCCGTCGTCAGGGCGATGCCGTACAGCGCAGCGAGCGCCGGCACGGCGCCGGCACCGCTGGCGATGTCGGCGGCCAGCTGGCCCGAACGCACCAGCAGCAGCCGCTCGAAGCCCAGCAAGGCATGATTGATGTCGTGCAGGATGGCGATGACGGCGTGGCCGCGCGCGGCGCAAAACTGCCGCAGGCTGTCGAGCAAATCGAACTGCAGGCCGGGATCGAGCGCCGCCAGCGGTTCGTCGACGAGGATCAAGCCGTTTTCCACGTCCCACATCTGCGCGAAGATGCGCGCCAGCTGCACCCTCGCCTGCTCGCCGCCGGACAGGGTGTCCAGGCGCCGGCCCAGCAAATGCGTGGCGTGCGCCAGGGCGGCCGCGTCCTGCACGATCTGCCCCAGCAGCGGGTCGACCAGGCGCGCCACCCGTCCCAGGCCGATCACCAGCTCGCACGGCAGTCCGAAGGCCACGTTCGAGCCTTGCGGCAGGACGGCGCGGCGCAGGGCCAGTTCGGCCAGCGGCCACTGCGCCAGCGGCCGGCCCGCGAACGCCACCGTGCCCGCCTGCGGATGCAGTTCGCGCGCCATCAGTTTGAGCAGGGTCGACTTGCCCGCCCCGCTGGGGCCGAGGATGGCGACGCACTCGCCCGGCGCCACCTGCACATTGAAGGGGCCGAAATACTGCTGGCCCAGCTGCATGGTGGCGAAGGAAAGTTCCAGTATCGGCGTCATGTGCATCCTTTCAGGCGCTGCCGTGGCGGAAACGGCGCAACAGCATCAGGAAAAATGGCCCGCCCAGCAGGGCCGTGAAAATGCCGACGGGGACTTCCGCGGGAATGGCCACCGTGCGGGCCAGGGTGTCGGCCAACAGCAGCAGCAAGCCGCCCATCAGCATGGACAGCGGCAGCACGCGGCGCTGGTCCGCCCCCAGCCAGGTACGCACCAGGTGGGGCGCGATCAGGCCGATGAAGCCGATGCCGCCGCACCAGGCGACGGCAAAACCCGTCAGCACGGCCACCAGCACGATCACCTGAGTGCGCAAGCGGCCCACGTCGATGCCCACGTGCAGGGCCTGCGCCTCGCCCAGCGCCAGCGCGTTCAATGAGCGCATCAGGAAACGCGTGGCCCACAGCGCGCCGGCCAGCACCAGCAGCAAGGCCGCTACCTGGCGCCAGCTGCCGGCCGACAGCGAGCCCAGGGTCCAGAAAGTCAGGGTGCGCAACTGGTCGTCGCTGGCCAGGTAGATGCACAAGCCCATGGCGGCCACCGTGATGGCGTTCAGCGCCACGCCCGTCAGCAGCAGGCCGACGATGGAACCGGGCGTGGCCCAGCGGGCCACCCGGTCGAGCAGCACGCAGATCAGCATGGCGCCCGCGAACGCGGCGGCCGGCAGCAGCCACACGCGCAGCTCGGGCGCCACGTGCAGGCTGGCGGTGAAGACGATGGTGGCCGCGCCCGCGCAGGCGGCGCCGCTGCTCACGCCCAGCAGGCCAGGATCGGCCAGCGGATTGCGGAACAGTCCCTGCGTCAGGCCGCCGGCCAGCGCCAGCGCGGCGCCGATCAGCGCGGCAAACAGGGCGCGCGGCAGACGGATATGCCACAGCACAAACGCGCCGCCGGACAGCGACTCGCCGCCAGCCTGCAGGGGCGCCAGCCAGTCGGCCAGGGTCACGGGCACGGCGCCCGCCTGCACGGCAAGGAGCAAGCCGGCGGCCAGCGCCGCGGCCAGCAGCCCGGGGGCGCCCCAGCGCCGGAAATGCCAGGACATGCGCCAGGACACAGCCGGCGTCATCGCGCGCACGTTCATGCGGCCATGGCTTGCGCGAACGCGGCATCGAGTTCGGCCAGCGCCTGCGGCATGCGCGGACCAAAGCCCAGCAGCAGCATGGCTTCCTGCGACACGATGCGGTGCCTGCGCCCGGCCGGCGTCTGCGCCAGCCCTGGCAGTTTGAGGATGCCGTCCACGCCGCCCGAAGCCTTCAAGCCCTGGTCCGTGACCAGCACGACGTCGGGCCGCGCGGCGATCACGGCTTCCGGCGTGAGCGGCTTGTAGCCGGCAAAGCCGCCCTGCCCGCCCATCACGTTGACGGCGCCCGCATACGCGAGCATGGCGTCGGCGCCCGTCTCGCGCCCGCCCACCATCACCTGGTTCGGCGCATGGGCGAGGATGAACAGCACGCGCACGGGCGCATGCTGGCGCTGCCGGACCTTGGCCAGGGCGCCGCTCCACTGCTGCTGCAGGCTGTGCGCCAGGCGCGCGGCGGGTTCCACGCGGTCCGTGATCCGGCCCACCTGTTTCACGCGGTCGAGCAAGCCTTCGAACTTGTTATCGGCATTCAGTACCGCCACCGGCACGCCCGCGTCGCGCACCTGGCGCAGCACCGTTTGCGGCCCCGCCTCGTCGGTGGCGATCAGCTGCGTGGGCGCCAGCGACAGCACGCCTTCGGCCGACAGGGTGCGCGCATAGCCCACCTGCGGCAGCTTCTGCGCCGTGGCCGGATACAGCGACGTCGTATCGACGCCCACCAGCTCGCCCTGCGCGTCGAGCGCATAGACGATTTCCGTCAGGGCCCCGCCCACGCTGACGATGCGCCGCGCTTTCACCAGCGGCTTGCCAGCGTCGCTGACGGCGGCCAGCACCTGCATCGGCGTGGCCAGGGCCAGCGCTCCCGCTCCCATTTTTTTCAGCGCGATGCGGCGCGCCACGCTGGCGGCGATCATGCGGCGCATAATTCGCCCTCCTGCAGCACGCGCTCGACGACGTTGCGCCATTCGCACAGCTCATGTACGCCCGGCTTGCGTTCGCCGAAGAACATGACGATGGTGTCGCCCTTGGCGTCGAACAGTTCCACGGACGTCACCAGGCCATCGACGGTGGGTTTCTTCACCACCCAGGCGCTGGCGATATGGTCTTCGCGCAAATGCAGGTTGAAGCGCTGGTCCAGGACATTGATCCACGGCCCCATCACGGCGATCTTGTGCACGGGTCCCGAATGGATCTGGATCATGCCGGCATTGCCGACGAAGGCCATGATGGCGACCTTTTCAAGCGCGGCGCTATTGAGCAGGTCGAGCACGCAGGATTTGTCGAGCTGCTGCACGAAGCGCGCTTCGGCCAGGCGCAGGCCCTGCAGGCGCGACACCGAATACTTTTTCAGCAGGGTGAAAAATTCATGCGTGTCGCGCAAGTCGGCCCAGGCGGCGCGAAAGCCGGCCACGTCGATCTGCGCGTCGGGCAATTCCGCCGGCGGGGCCGCCGGCGCCGTCACGGCAATGCCGGCCGCCTGGTCCGCGTCGGCAAAACGCGCCACCAGCGCGTCGTACGCCGCCAGGTCGCTGTGCGGTTTCAGGAAGATTTTGTGCACGGCGTGGCCGGCCGCATCGAAAAATTGCAGGCTGCGCTGCACTTCGTGTTCGCCCATCTCGCGCACGGCAAAGCCATGCGCCCAGTGGCGGTAAAACACGCGCAAGTCGATGTCGCCGCCCAGCACCAGGCCGATATGGTTGTTGTGGCTGGTCTTGCGGTAGACGCCCGTCTTTTCATGCACGCACGAGGCGTTGCGCGTCAGCGCCATGACTTCGCCCAGCGGTTCCAGGGCGGCAATGATGGCGGGCCAGTCGGCCTGCAGGCGCTCGGCGCCCAGCAAGGCGCCGTCGCCCAGCGACAGGCCCGCATGCGCGGCAATCAGCTCGCCCTCGGAAATGGCCAGCTCCTCGGCGATGTCGCGGTGGCGGGCTTTTTTCTCGCGGCGCAGGCGGGCAAATTCGCTGGCGACCAGCTCGGTATTGCAAATGGGGAACGTGCTCAACACGGTGTCTCCTTTCAAGGCGAACACTGGCTGGCATGGGCTGGCTGGTGGTGGGGGAATCTTGAAATCAATTATAAATGAGAATCATTCGCAATCAAGACTTATTTGCGTGCGCGTGCCACGGCAGGGAGAGAGACAAAAAAAAGCGCCACGACAGGAAACCCGTCGCGGCGCCAAAGGAGACCGATCGATACAGCCGATCAGTTCAGGAAAACAGGATCAGGCGCTGGCCTGCACGGCCGGCATGGCCGCCGGCTTGGGCGCGGGACGCTGCGCCAGCAGGACCACGGCGGCCAGCACCATGGCGCCGCCCAGCAATTGCGTGCCGCTGACGGACTCTTTCAGCAAGGTCACGCCGAAGGCCATCGTGATGACGGGTTCGAACGTGGAAATGATGGACGCCTTGGCCGCGCCGATCTGCGCCACGCCGGCAAAGAAGGCGGCGATCGCGATGGCCGTCGAGAACAGGGCGATGGCGCTGACGGCCAGCCAGCCCGTCGCCGTGCCCGGCAGAGACACGCCTTGCCACAAGGCAATCGCGCTGTTCGACAGGCCGGCCGTGCCCAGGATCACCACGCAGGCGGCCAATGGGTGAATATTCTCGCGGCTTTTCGACAGGCTGTTGCCAAACAGGATGTACACGGCGTACACGCCGGCCGCCATCAGTGCCAGGGCGATGCCGATGGGCTGGCCCTGCAGCTTGCCGCCCAGGGTGGTGGCCATGCCGGCGATGGCCAGCGCCAGCAGCGCCAGCATGCGCCGGTCCAGCTTTTCCCAGCCCATCGCCAGCGCCAGGATGGTCACCAGCACGGGATACACGTACAGCAGCATGCCGCACAGGCCGCTGCTGGCATACATGAGCGCATTGAAATAACCTTGCGACTGGGCCGTGTACATCAGTCCCATCAGCATGTAGCCGGCCAGCAGGCGGCCGCGCGGCAAGCGCCAGCCGCCCAGCCACACGAGCGGCAGCAGCAGCATGGCGGCGATAACGAAACGCAAGGCCAGCATGGTCGACGGGTTGACCCCGGACGCATATGCCGCCTTGGCAAACACTGCGGAACTGCCGAAACCGGCGGCCGACAGCAACACCAGCGCAACGGCGCGGCGATCAGACATGACTAAACCTCTTAGAGTACGCCTGGGCAAACCTGCTGCGCGTCGCGCAGTGATTTTCCAGGCGTTGTAAATATAAATGCCAAGCAAGGCCGGAAGATGATGCATGCGTGAATCCTATTGCGGGTCGCTTCACGCATAGCCGGCATCATATTCGCTTGCGCAAAATGAAACAAACCAATATTCTTCACGGATAGGCCAAATATTACTGAGGCTCAATCTCTTGAAGAGTGCCATGTCACGTCCCTTGCCACCGCTCGCCGCCCTGCACGCCTTCGAGGCGGCCGCCCGCCATGAAGGCTTCCAGCGCGCGGGCGAAGAATTGCACGTCTCGGCCGGCGCCATCGGCCACCATGTGAAACAGCTGGAAGCGTGGCTGGGCATCGTGCTGTTCCAGCGCCTGCCGCGCGGCGTGGTGCTCACCAATGCGGGCCAGCGCTATGCGGCGTCGCTGGGGCCCATCCTCAACCAGCTGGCCGACGTGTCCGAGCAGGCGCGGCGCCAGGGCGATGACAAGGTGGTCACGGTGACGGCCACCAGCTCGCTCGTCTCGCGCTGGCTGATGCCGCGCCTGGGCCGCCTGCGCGACCGCTATCCGCAGATCGAACTGCGCGTGCTGGCGTCCATGCACCCGGTCGACCTGGCGCGCGACGGCGTGGACGTGGCCATCCGCCTGGGGCCGGGCCGCTATCCGGGACTGAAAGTGGATTTGTTGATGGAAGAATGGTTTTCCGCCGTCTGCAGCCCCGCTTTCCGCGCCAACGCAGCCAGCCTGCGCCAGCCCGCCGACCTGCTGCGCTACCCGCTGCTGCACGACGAGCCGGAAGTGCACCTGCCCGGCGAAATCGACTGGACGCGCTGGCTGCACAGCTGCGGCGTGCATTACAGCGGCAATAGCGGCAACAGCGGCGCGCGCTTCTCGCACACCTATCTGTGCCTCGATGCGGCCGCCAGCGGCCAGGGCGTGGCCATTGCCGCCAGTCCCCTGATCGGCGATGATTTGCGCTCGGGCCGCCTGGTGCGCGTGTTCGAACACGCGGTGCGCGGCCCCCACTGCTATTACCTGCTGCGTTCGCCCCAGGCGGAAACGCGGCCCCTCGTGCACGCATTCTGCGAATGGCTGATCGCCGAGGCGCGCGCCGACCAGGAAACCGTCTGGCCCACCGTGGAGAGCGCATGACAGGCAAGGAATTGGCGCGCAGCGCGCATCACGTCGTCACGCACGACTACGAACATGCCAGGGCGACGGCGGCCGATGGCCGGCAAGCCAGCGTGGGCGAATTCTATGGCGACCCGGCCGTGGCCCTGATCGATGCGCAAGAAAAATGGTGCGCCGTGGCGGGCGAGGGATTGGTGCTGTGCCGGCTGGAGCAGCCGTTCGGGCAGTGCACGGCGTATTTCCGCGAACCCGGAGCAACCGTGTGGATCACGGACTTGCGGCAAACGGGACCGTTTGCGCTGCAGTGGCAAGGCGAGGATGGCGCTTGGTCCACCCTCGATTTTGACTTTGATACGATGTAACAGAACCTTCGCGACGCCTCACAAACCGTAGCGAGCGGAAGGGAGAGGTGGCTAAGAAGCGCAACCGTACGAAGTACGGGGGCGCCGAGCCGGTGAGCATCGCAGGCCGCCTATACCGACGCGCAGTAGGTTTTGTGAGGCGTTTTCAACTTACAGCTTGATGAAGTGCTCGCGGTAGTACTTCAGCTCTTCGATCGATTCCAGGATATCGGCCAGGGCCGTGTGCTTCTGGTGTTTCTTGAAGCCGGTGGCGATTTCCGGCTTCCAGCGCTTGCACAGCTCTTTCAATGTCGATACATCAACATTGCGGTAGTGGAAGAACGCTTCCAGCTTCGGCATGCCGCGCACCATGAAGCGGCGGTCCTGGCCGATGGTGTTGCCGCACATGGGCGACTTGCCAGCCGGTACATATTTCTTCAGGAACGCGATCAGTTCCGCTTCCGCCTGCGCTTCCGTCACGGTCGACGCTTTCACCTTGTCGATCAGGCCGGAGCGGCCGTGCGTGCCCTTGTTCCAGGCATCCATCTTGTTCAGGGTTTCATCCGATTGATGAATCACGAACACGGGGCCTTCGGCCAGCAGGTTCAAATGCATGTCCGTCACCACTACCGCCACCTCGATGATGCGGTCGGTATCGGGCTCCAGACCCGTCATTTCCATGTCGACCCACACCAGGTTCATCTCATTTGGGCGTGGCAGGACGGCGGGTGCGGCTAAATCGGTCGCTTGTGACATAATTCTCTCTTGGCCTAATCAAACTAAATAATCAGCCATTTTCTCACAGGCACAGAATGTATTCACTCGCGTTTTCGATTTTGTTTGTATCCGTCCTCGTTTTGACCCTGGCCGTGCGCTTCTGGCTCGCTTCGCGGCAAATCCGCCACGTGCTGGCGCACCGCGCCGCCGTGCCCGCCGAATTCGCGGAAAAGATCCCGCTGGCCGCGCACCAGAAGGCAGCCGACTACACGGTGGCCAAGACCAAGTTCGGCTTGCTGTCCCTGCTGATCAACTATGCCGTGCTGATCGGCTTTACCTTGCTGGGCGGCCTGCAATGGCTGGCGCTGCACCTGAATGAATGGATGGGCTCTGGCTCGCCCATGCTGTACCAGATCGGCCTGATCGCCGCCTTTGCCGTCATTTCCGGCCTGATCGACCTGCCCTTCGATTACTACCGCCAATTCGTGCTGGAACAGCGCTTCGGCTTCAACACCATGGCGCGCAAGCTGTTCTTTACGGACATGCTCAAGGGCGTGGGCCTGGGCGCGGCCATCGGCCTGCCCCTGATCTGGGTCGTGCTGACCCTGATGGCCAAGTCGGGCGACCTGTGGTGGCTGTATGCGTGGTTCGTCTGGAGCGGCTTCCAGCTGCTGATGATGGTGCTGTTTCCTACCGTCATCGCCCCCCTGTTCAACAAATTCACGCCGCTGGCCGACGAAGCGCTGAAAAGCCGCATCGAAGGCTTGATGCAGCGCGTGGGCTTCGCCTCGAAAGGCCTGTTCGTCATGGATGGCTCGAAGCGCAGCGCCCACGGCAATGCGTACTTCTCGGGCTTTGGCGCCAACAAGCGCATCGTCTTCTTCGACACCCTGCTGTCGCGCCTGGCGCCGCAGGAAATCGAAGCCGTGCTGGCGCATGAACTGGGCCACTTCAAGCTCAAGCACATCGTCAAGCGCATCGCCATGATGTTCGCCGTCTCGCTGGGCTTTCTGGCCCTGCTGGGCTACCTGAAGACGCAGCCGTGGTTTTACGGTGGCCTGGGCATCGATCCCGTCGCCCTGGCGCTCACGGGCCAGCCGACGGATGCGCTGGCCCTGCTGCTGTTCATGCTGGTGCTGCCCGTCTTCACCTTCCTGCTGGGACCGTTGACCTCGCTCAGCTCGCGCAAGCACGAATTCGAGGCCGACGCCTTTGCCGCCACGCACACGCAGGCGGACGACCTGGTATCGGCCCTCGTGAAAATGTACGAGGACAATGCCTCGACCCTGACGCCCGACCCGCTGCACTCGGCCTTCTATGACTCGCATCCGCCGGCCAGCGTGCGCATCCGCCACCTGAAAGGGGCTTCCGCATGAATACGCCAGCGACCTCGCAAGACCTGGCCCGGCTGAACTGCGCACCGCGCCAGCAGGCGCTGGGCGACACGGACGTCGCCACCCTGCACGCCCTGCTGCCCCTATGGACGCTGCAAAATGGCAAGCTGTGCCGCGACTTCGGCTTCAGGAATTACTACCAGACCCTGGCGTTCGTGAACGCCCTGGCCTATATGACCCATACCCAAGATCACCATCCGGAGCTCATCATTACTTACAAAACCTGCGCCGTGCGCTACGACACGCACTCGGTCAACCAGGGCGCCGGCGGCCTGTCCGAAAACGACTTCATCTGCGCCGCCAAGGCCGACCTCATCTACCAGAGCAGCCAGGTGACCCCATGAGCGAAGGCAAGTTGACGGGCATCATCATCGCCGCCCACGGTCGCCATTACCTGGCCGACGTGGACGGCGCCAAGCTGCAATGCGTAACGCGCGGCAAGAAAACCAATGTGGCCGTGGGCGACATCGTGCACCTGACGCGCACTTCCAGCGACCAGGCCGTCATCGACCGCATCGAGGAACGCAAGACCCTGCTGTACCGCTCGGACCAGTACAAATCGAAGCTGCTGGCCGCCAACCTGACGCAGCTGTTCATCGTCGTGGCCACGGAGCCGGGCTTTGCCGACGACCTGATTTCGCGCTCGCTGGTGGCGGCCGACGCAGCCGGCATCGAGGCGCGCATCATCCTCAACAAGACGGACGTGACGGCCTCGCTGGAAAAGACCCGCGAACGCCTGCTGCCGTATTCCTCGCTGGGCTACCCCGTGCATGAAGTGTCGGCGCGCGCGGAACCGGAACACGCGGTGGCCACCCTGGCGCCGCTGCTGGCGGGCCAGTCGTCCATCCTCATCGGCCAGTCGGGCATGGGCAAGTCGTCGCTGATCAACCTGCTGGTGCCGGACGCCGACATCGCCGTGCGCGAAATCTCGGCCGCGCTCGACACGGGCAAGCACACGACGACGTTTACGCGCCTGTACAAGCTCGACGAACTGGGCGCGAACAGTTCCATCATCGATTCGCCCGGCTTCCAGGAATTCGGCCTGTACCACCTGTCCGAAGGCATGCTGGAGCGGGCCTTCCGCGAATTCCAGCCTTACCTGGGCGGCTGCAAGTTCTACAACTGCCGCCACCTGATCGAGCCGCAGTGCGCGATCCTGCAAGCCTTGTCTGAAGGCAAGATCGCCAAGATGCGCCATACCCTGTACGGCCAGCTGCTGCACGAGTCGGCGCAAACCCTGTATTGAGCACACCTGGCGCCCGCCGGCAGAGCGGGCGCCACGCCGACAAAAATACCATTATTGCAAATAGGACAGAATTAAATTCCGTTGTATAGGCAACTTTCCAGCATTCATTCCAAAACCGTCCATCGTCCGATTTCGCGCTTCAGCGCCGGATTCCTGCGTTTCATCGCTTTGCACTGGCATGGCACCGGTCCGCTTGCTACCTTGGCATTGTCCCCGCCAGCGAACCTGCTGGAGACAACATTGGTCTAACTCCAACTAACGTTTCGATCACAAGGTGAAATCATGAAAGCATCGTTCTCGCGTACCCTCGCCCTCGGTAGCGTCACCCTCGCCCTCGGCCTGTCTTGCCTCAGCGCCAGCGCGCTGGAAATCGGCGAACAGGACAAGGTCCAGGTTTCCGGCAAGGCCTACAAACTGGCACCGCAGGAATTCAGCCAGTACGGCAACAGCTACAAGCTCGACACGGGCGATACCCTGCAGCTGCGCCAGCAAGTGAACCGCTATTTCACGCAGATCAAGGGCCAGCCCGAAGTGGAGCTGTTCGGCCGCGCGCCAGGCATCTTTGAAACGGCCAGCGGCACCCGCCTGGAATTTCGCAACGATGGCGACGTCATCGCCATTACCGGACTGAGTAATATTCCGGGTGCCGTCGCCAAGGCGGGCGAAACCGCCAGCACCGTGCACTTCGCCGGCCGCTAAAACAGGCAGCACCGCGCAAGCAGCACGGCGACGGGCCAGCACCCCCTCGCCGCGCCGTCCACGGGGCGGGCACCAGCCGGCAGGGGCTGGCGCACGCCCCGCCTGCTTTGCACGCATTGAAATACCGCGCGCGCAAAATACTGTCGAGTTGGCCAAACAACTGCATCCGAATGCAGCTTACAATGCGATCCAATAGGTGCCACTGGCCGCTGGCCAACACCATCGCCTTGCGGGAGATTTCGGATGGAAATGTTCGCACTCGAACATGACATTACTCAGTGGGAAGACACACTACGGCCACTGCGCGCATTGGAGCGCCTGCCCTTGCTGATGCAGCTGGCATGGCACTTGCGCCAGCGTCACTGCCTGCAGGCGCAGCACTACGCGGCCGAAGCGGGCGCCCTGCTGCCCCAGGCCCAGTTGCCGGCGCCAGCCCTGGCCAGCGCGCAGGCGCGCCTGCAGCTGGTACAGGCGGAAGTTGCATGGCTGCAAGGTGCGCTCGATACGGCGGAAAGCCTGGCCATGGCCGCGCACGCCACCCTGTGCGCGCACGGCGACGGCGCCGGCTGCGCCGACGCCCACTGGCTGCTGTCCTCGATCGCCGTCGACCGCGGCGACCATGCCCGCTGCGATGCCGAGCTGCTGGCCGCGGCCGAGCAGGCGCGCAGCGCCGGCGATGCGATGCGCGTCAGCCTGGCCGACGCGGCCAC